>JAFAVN010000132.1 GCA_019242435.1 Verrucomicrobiota bacterium
CTTCAAATGGAACATGGGCTGGATGCACGATTTCCTCGCCTATATGAGCAGGGAACCCATCTACCGAAAATACCACCAAGGTGATATCACGTTCTCGCTGCTCTACGCGTTCCAGGAGCATTTTATCCTGGTGCTAAGTCACGACGAGGTCGTTCACGGCAAAGGTTCGCTAATAAATAAAATGCCGGGCGACCATTGGCAGAAGTTTGCCAACCTCAGGATGTTTTTCGCCTGGATGTATTCCTATCCGGGTAAGAAACTCATGTTCATGGGAGGGGAGTTCGGGCAGTGGCAAGAGTGGAACCATGATCGCAGCCTCGACTGGCATCTGCTGGAACAGCCGATGCACGACGGATTACGCCGGCTGGTTCAACACCTGAATCATCTCTACAAAATCGAACCGGCGCTTTGGCAGAACGACGATTCTTACGAGGGTTTTGAATGGATCGACTTTCATGACGCGGAGAGCAGCGTTGTGGCCTATTATCGTAAGGCACAGGATGGGCCTTCACTGATTTTCGTAGTCAATGCTACTCCGGTCCCAAGATATGGATATCGCATTGGAGCTGCCGATGAGGGCTGGTACGAAGAGATTCTAAACACCGATGGGGAGACTTATGGCGGCGCCAATATCGGCAACTACGGTGGGGTTCATGCAGATAACACAGCTTGGCAAAGTTTTAGCCACTCCATCAGTATAACCTTGCCGCCGCTGGCGGTGGTTGGCTTCAAGAAGCACGAGTCTCGGTAGGGCCCGAGCGCTGTACAGAGTCGCCCACTCGACCATCGAGCCACGGCAGCGGTGTCGAGCGTTTCATGTTAGGGCTACGGGAACTGCCTCGCTGAATCGCTAAAGCTTCGGGC
The DNA here is from genome assembly GCA_019242435.1 of Verrucomicrobiota bacterium. GTDB lineage: Bacteria > Verrucomicrobiota > Verrucomicrobiia > Chthoniobacterales > JAFAMB01 > JAFAVN01. Next base: position 865 of record JAFAVN010000132.1, read on the forward strand.
TGGATCTTCTGCAATTCAATTGACCAGGGGCTACTCAACTGATAAACAGAAAAGATCTAATCATAACATGCGGAAGGTGGTGTTATTTATTTCGGCGATTCTTCTCAGCCAATACGCTCACGCTGACGCTTGCGACGATTACAACCAGGCCGTGAATATGTTTATTCATGCTACTCGGCAGTCTAGCGAAAAACTCGACGGCTCAACCAATGCTCATGAATTCGCCGAGGCGCTGAACCTCTTTATCTCCGCAACCGAAGAACTGACCGCGACTCTGCGCCGCCTTACTCCGGAAGTCACCACCCTTTATCAAAGCCACAGCCTCGGTTCTCTCCCGGTTTGCGACCAAGCCCAGGAACGACTCGTCGCATTTGCCGCCGAGTTAAATTCCATTGGTGCAAAGTTCGGTGAGAAGGCCCAAAAATATATCGCGGATCCTGAAGTGCAAAAGGCGTTCGAACATCTTCGAAGCATTCGCTTCGAATCATCAAAGAGCCAGTCGGCTAGCCAGGCGGCACGGCCGGAGGATGCGTTCGGCATGAAGCCAAAGGGCTAGTTCTGCTAACGAGAGGCGCTAATCAGCAATCAGTAATCACTCTTACAGATCAAACTCCGGCAAGCTCTTCGGCTCGGACGTTAAACTGCAGATCGTACAGGCGGCGATACAAAGTCGACGTTTCCAAAAGTTGCCGGTGGGTACCGACATCCCGGATCTGCCCATGGTCCATCACCACGATTTGATCAGCTTTCAAGACGGTAGAAAGCCGGTGCGCAATGGCGATCACCGTCCGGCCTTCGGCCAGGCGCTCCAGAGCAGCTTGAATCTCACGTTCGGCCTCCGAATCCAGAGCCGACATGGCTTCATCCAGCAAGAGAATCGGCGCATTTTTCAAAAGGGCTCGAGCAATCGATACTCTTTGCTGCTGGCCGCCCGAAAGCAGACAGCCTTTGTCCCCGATCACTGTGCCGTAGCCTTTGGGCTGTTGCAGAATGAACTCGTGAGCGTAAGCGTTCTTCGCCGCTTCTATCACTTCTTCCTCAGTGGCATCGAGCCGTCCGTAACCAATATTATTCAGGATACTGTCGTGAAACAGAAAGGTATCCTGCGTCACAATCCCAATCTGGTTCCGCAAAGACTCTTGCGTGATCGTTCTAGTATCCCGCCCGTCAATGAGAACAGCCCCGGAATCCGGCTCATAAAAGCGGAGTAATAGTGACAAAATTGTGCTCTTCCCTGCACCGCTCGACCCAACCAGCGCGAAATATCTCCCGGGAGCAATATGCAGGTTTAAATTTTGGACCGCGAGTGGCAGTTCCGGGCGGTAGCGAAAACTAACGTTATCGAAACGGATATCTCCCTTACTTTCCGAGATCACTATCGAGCTTGGCCGATCCTGAATTGCCGGCTTCATCCGCATGATCTCAAACACGTTGGTGGTAGCCACAAAGCATTGCTGCATCACCAAATGGATTCGGCTGAGTTTTTTCAGTGGATCGTAAAGGAAATACATGGCAGCCAGCAGCGCCAGTAGCCGGGCGGCGCTCAAATGAAAATACCAGACGTAAAACAGGGCGAGACCTACACCAACCGCGCCAACCGCTTCCACCAGCGGACTTACTACCTCGATGGCCTTACGGACCTTCACCGCGTTTCGAAAATTCTCCTCGCTGAGTTGAGTAAAGTAATCCGACTCCCGGTCCTCGCGGGCAAACGCCTTGATCACACGTATTCCGGAAAATGTCTCCTGGAGGGCGGTCATCATAATGCCGACCTTTTGTTCCTCCAGCCGGCCCTGCTTTTTAACCCGCTTGCCGAACAAAAGAATCGGCATTAAACAGGCAGGAAACAGGACCAGGCTTGCGATGGTAAATCGCCAGTCCAAGTAAAGCAGGGTGAACAAGGACCCGACGATAGTGATCGGCTGCTTAATTAAATCGCTGCTGATACTCGTCAACGCCGCTTGAGCTTGCCTGGTATCATTAATCACTCGCGACATCAGGTTACCAGTTCGTTCCCGATTAAAAAATTCGAGCGATTGCGAAAGAATATGCCGATACAATTTGCAGCGGAGATCAGTCAGTACGCGTAAGCTGACCCAAGCCATCAGATAACTGTTTAAGAAATCGAAGGCGCTGCGGATCATAAAAATAAACGGGATAGCAGAGCAATAGAGCAAGGCGATGTGAAGGGCGTCAGGTCGAGTGCTGGTATCCGTGCCGGCCAAAATAGCGGCTCGGTTGTGCCCCTGCGGAAACACATAGGTGTTAACATGATTCATCACGAGCGGAAACAGGCCCGTGGCAGCGCCAAACAGAGCACCGAAAACCAAAGCCAATACAAACTGTAGAGTATAGGGCCGGAGGAACGGATACAAATCCCGGTAGGGACCAATAGCGGTGCGGATAAACTCGCGAAGCGAAAATTTCGGTTTACTCATGAAGAATGACAAATGACAAATGACAGATGACAAATGGGAAAAAGAAAGCGTCGAAGAATGGAAAGGAGGAAGATTGGGGCGATTGTCCGGGCCATATCTTCCCCTACTCTGTCACTCCAGCCTCCCATCCTTCCCTTTCCATTCCTGCATCCTTCCTTTTTTCATCTGTCATTCTGATCGTCCCGCGGCTGAATGTCGTCTAGAACGCTTTCAATAGCATCGATTACCGTGCTGGTCGACAGCTCAGTCATCGGTGCACCGGTTTCCCGCGGATTTTGCGGCTGATACTCCGGACCAAAACCAGCCCGCACGACTTGGCTGCGTGGATGCAGCGGATGCCAATGGTACGGGTTGGTTGGGCCGAAGAGGACGACCTGAGGCCGGTTGAACACCGCGGCCACGTGCGCTGCCGCGGTATCCACTCCCACAAACAGGGCAGCATCCCGGATTAAGGCCGCTGCCAGCAAAAAGTTCAATTTCCCGGCCAGGTTATGGACTGGGTAGTCCGAATCGACCAACTCCTTAATTGCTTCGATATGCTTCAACTCTTCTCGGTCGGTCCCCCCGGTAATGATTACCGGAAGCCTCAACCGGTCTCCCAGATAGCGGATTAGTTCGGCCCAACGTTCTGCGACCCAATATTTTTCCGGTCGAGTTGTCCCTGGATGAACCACCAGGAAATCTCCGGACACGCCCAACTCTCGTTTAACTTTTTGGGCAGACGTCAAAGTTGCAGGCGACAGGACTAACTCAGCCGGCGGTTTTGGCTCCGGCTGCCGGAGCCCGGCCAACCTCAAGTAAAGATCGACGGTGTGGCTTTGGCGCACAGAAGCATCCACCAACTCGGTGTAAACCCAAGCCCGGTGCCGGTGTCGCGCCACTGAGCGCAAAGTAACCCGGCGGGAAGCCTTTGACAAAAAGCAGATCAACGCGGAACGGTCGGTTCCGGTGAAATCGAGGCAGAGATCAAATTCTTTCCGAAGCAGTAATAACCAAAGCGGAAGTGACCGCCGACGCTCGTAAACCAGAACCTCGTCAACGTTCGGCAGAGCAGGAGCTAGATCGCGGCTCGGATGATCGATCAAAACGGTCATGCGCGCACTGGGAAATTCCCGTCGTAAAGCCGTTAATGCCGGCGTCGTCAAAATCAGGTCGCCTAAACGCTTAAGCTGAACGAGGAGGATCGATGTCATTCCATTGACCTCGCCTTACAAGGTCCATGGAATGACAAATGACGGGTGACAAATGACAAATAAAAAATCACCGTCCGGGCCGTACCCGGCCGGCGGTGAAAGCCAGGCTGTTTATGGGACAGAATGCAAAAACCATCCTTTAAATCTGTCATTTGTCATTTGTCATACGCCGCAAGGCCGCCTGGTACGCTCCCTGAAGTCGAGCACGGAAATGATCCCAGGTAAAATGCTCGACTACCCGCTCCCGGCCGCGGCGTCCAAGTTCTTCCCTGAGTGCACGACCTTCGTAAAGTCTGGTGATCGCTGCCATTAGAGCCTCGACGTCGTTTGGCGGAACAATTAAGCCGTTCTCACCATCCACAACGACATCGCCAGACTCTCGCGTAGTAATCTGAGCAAGGCCGCAGGCGGCCGCTTCGTAAGTGGATTTAGCGCTGCCTTCACACTCGGACGGGAATATATGAACTGAACAAGCCTGGTAAACGTGGGCGATCTCCCTTCTGAACCCAAGAAGCCTGACATTCTCCGGCACTCCGTTGAGAAAAGGTTGCATTTCAGGATGGAGATGTCCGGCCAGCCACAATTCCGCCGCTGGCAGTTTCAAGCGGCGCCAAGCTTCGATTAGATGATGAACTCCCTTCCGTTTGATTAATGCTCCAACAAACCCAGCTCGAAAAATCGCGGGCGGCGATGCCGGCGTAAATCGTTCAACATCGACGCCTCGGGAAATTCGGTAGAGCTTCTCTTCGGGTGTGCCCAGAACTCGAAAAGTCTCTGCTGCTTTTGCGGACAGGACCAGCAACAGATCGGCGGTTTCATATTCCGCCAGGCTCTCCTGTCGGCTAATCAGTAGTCGGTTTAGCCAGCGCTGCGGCCAGGGCGCGTTCTCCATCGCGATCTCTTGCTCGGTTTTCGGAGGCAACGGTTTGCCTTTTTGCCGGTGCCAGGTCGGAATTTCCAACAGGGTGGGTATTCCAAGAGATTTCGCTACCCGCAAAGATTCCAAAGCCTCACCTGACCAGCCATGAAATAGATCGAATCGGCCGGTTCTGAGTTGTCGGGCGGCGACGCTATCCACTGCCCGTTTTTTCGCTGCATAATAATATCGGCTTTGCAGATTGGAGAACAGGCGAACCGGATGCCAGCTCAGGTCTTTTACCAGGCGCCGTTCCCGAAGCCAAGCATCTGCATCACGCCCGTCACCATCACCACGCCGCTTGTCCCAACCGAATGTAATCGCCAACCCCAATTGATCCTGAAGGCCGCGCAACGATTCCAAAGCAACCGCATCCAAACCGATTCCTCCGATCCGTGCAGATGTCGCGTACAGAACGCTTTTGGGCGCAAGCTTGGTATCCATGGATCGGGCGCCAAGGTCTACTGAGGTGGCAATGCAGTCAATGAGTGGGGAACGAGCGGGAGCACCGCGTGCAGGCGTTGTTCGATGAAAATTTGGTGAGCAATCCGCCCTGACATACGCTAATTGTCGGTCTCACTAAATGAAGATAGGACTAGTACGCAGGGGGTTCTCGCGCACTGGCGGTGCCGAGAGCTACCTGAAACGGTTGGGGCGCGCCTTATCAAATGCCGGACATCGGTTAACGCTTTTTGCAACCGAGGAATGGCCGGCAGCCGACTGGCCCTACGGGCAACTCGTCCGTTTCAAGGAATCGTCTCCGCTGGCGTTTGCCAAGGCGGTCGCTTCTGCTCGACATACAGTTGAGATCCTGTTCAGTCTGGAACGAATCGTGGAATGCGATTGTTACCGGGCCGGAGACGGCGTTCATAAAATCTGGCTG
>JAFAVN010000165.1 GCA_019242435.1 Verrucomicrobiota bacterium
CGATTCCCGGGAGCCGCCTGCTAGTCACTCATGGAGTTAGCAGCCTGCAAAGCGGCTCCCCTCCAGTGTCGAGAGGGTGATGCGCTGCCTTCCTCACACCACAAACAGATCCAGCAACTGGTCGACTCTGGTGTGGGCCAGGCGATCCGGATCCGCAAAAAGCTCCAGGACTCGATCGGCTTTTTTAGGCGCGATTTTGCTCCGGAGATTGGTTTCAAATTTTTTGAAGAGGAGAGGTTCGCCTTCTTTTCGGCGCCTCGGATGGCCAATCGGGTATTCTACAGCAATCTTGTCCGTGGATGAACCATCTTTAAAAAAGACCTGGACAGAGTTGCCAATGGATCGCTTCGCTGGGTCGAGGTAGTCCCGGCTAAATTGCGGATTTTCAATTACCTCCATTTTCGCGCGGAGAAGATCTATCCGCGGATCTGCAGCCCCAAAATCTTCGTAATCCTGGGCAGATAACTGGCCTTTGATCAATGGAACTGCCACCATGTACTGGATACAATGATCCCGATCAGCCGGGTTATGCAGTGGACCGGTCTTATCGATGATCCGTTTACCCGATTCCTGGGTCTCAATGGTGACGCGGGAAATTTCATCCAGCCGATCTTTCACGTTATTCGATAACTGCAATGCTGCCTCTACCGCCGTTTGAGCATGAAACTCTGCTGGGAATGAGATTTTGAATAGGACATTACGCATCACATAGGACCCCAGCGGCTGGCTGAGTTGTATCGGTTTCCCTTGAAACAGAACGTCTTGAAAACCCCAACGCGGCGCGCTCAGAGCGGTCGGATATCCCATTTCGCCGCGTAGCGCTTGGAGGGCAAGAAAGACTGCTCTTGACGTGGCATCGGCGGCCGCCCAGCTCTTTCGGGAGCCGGTGTTGGGCGCATGACGATAGGTGCGGAGAGCGCCTCCATCGATGAAAGCGTTTGATAAAGCGCTGATGATCTCGCTTCTGGTGCCGCCTAACAACCTGGTCACGACGGCAGTGGAAGCGATTCGAACCAGCAAGACGTGATCCAAACCAACTCGGTTAAAGCCGTTCGTGAGAGACAGACCACCTTGGATTTCATAGGCCTGAATAGCTGCTTTGAGGACGTCTCGGACTAATAGCGGCTCCGCTTCCGTGGCAGTCTGACGGCAGAGATAATCGGAAACGGCCAGAATACCGCCGAAATTATCGGATGGATGGCCCCACTCAGCCGCGAGCCAGGTGTCGTTGAAATCGAGCCATCGAATCATGGCGCCGATATTGAAAGCGGCTCGGACCGGTTCGAGCTCGTACGACGTTCCGGGCACGCGCGCTCCGCGGAATAATCCGGCCCCGGGCACAATCGGACCCAGCAGCTTGGTGCAGGCAGGATAAGCGAGTGACTGAAGCGCACATCCCAGGCTATCCATAAAGGAAAGCCTGGCGACGGCTTCCGCTTCCGCCGCAGCGGGAGCCGTGCCTAAAACATAATCAGCGAGATCCTGCAGGAGTTGGTCCACTGCAGAACGGTTTGCTTCGGATTGACTGACGGACGTCATCGCTTCTCAATAGAAACAAACGGGCGCACCTTGGGGCCGATATAATCCGCGGCCGGCCGGATGAGCTTATTATTCTCGCGTTGCTCCTGAATGTGAGCGGCCCATCCTGCGACTCGTGCCATTACGAATATTGGCGTGAAGTGGGGTGTAGGAATTCCCAGAAAATGATAGGCGGTGGCGCTGAAGAAGTCCGCGTTAGCAAACAGATTTTTTTCTTCTTTCATCACCTTCTCGATTTCGTCCGACACATCGAACAGAAAACCGTCCGGAGCAGTTTCTGAAAGCCGTTTCGACCATGATTTAATGATGGCATTCCTCGGATCTGAATGTTTATAAACCGCATGGCCGAAACCCATGATTTTGTGTTTGGTCGCTACCATTTCGAGCACAGCAGCTCTGGCTTCTTCCCGAGTCCGGAATCTTTGAACAAGGGCCATAGCGGCTTCATTTGCTCCCCCATGCAATGGTCCGCGTAAGGTGCCGATTCCTGCCGTCACGCAAGAATAGAAATCCGAAAGGGTGGCTGCACAAACCCGGCAGGCGAACGTCGAAGCGTTAAACTCATGTTCGGCGTAAAGGATCAATGAAACGTCAAGCCCGCGCCTGGCGATTTCGCTGGGTGAGTCGCCGTGCAATAGCGTCAAGTAGTGACCAGCCAACGAATTGGCATCGTCGTCTGTGGAGATGCGATCGCGCTTGCGGGAAAAGTGATGCCAATAGACCAGAATAGAAGGCAAAACAGCTAAGAGACGTTCAGCTACCGCTTTCTGGTCGGAAAACGTGGTCTCCGGTTCCACGGTACCGAGAAAAGAACAGCCGGTACGGAGAACATCCATCGGGTGGGCATCCGCCGGAATCAGTTCGAGCGTTTCCCTTAGCTGATCAGGTAGCTGGCGTTTTTGTTTGAGCCTGAGGCGGAAGGAGTCCAGCTCCGGTTGGGTTGGCAATTCACCATAAATCAACAGATGCGCGACTTCCTCAAACGAGGCGTTGGCGGCGAGTTCCTCGATCTGATAGCCCCGGTACGTGAGCCCGACTCCTTCTTTGCCGACGGTTGCAATCGCAGTAGTACCAACTGATTGGCCGCGCAGGCCGGTAGATGCTGGGGGGAGATTCACACTACTCATATCTGGTGTTTCGAAAAAGAATCTAACTGGGATTCGAAGTCATGGTAGTTCAGGATCTCGTATAGGTGTTCGCGAGTTTGCATCGCGGACAACACGCCTTGTTGCGAGCCCGTTTGCCGAATCGTCTGGTAAACACTTTCGGCGGCGGCGGCCATCGCCCGGAAAGCGCTTAAGGGATAAAGCACAATCCTGATTCCGGATGCTCGCATTTCCTCTAGAGAATAGAGCGGTGTTTTACCGAACTCAGTCAGGTTCGCCAGCACAGGAACGCCAAGGTTCTGAGTAAAACGGCGGTAACCTTCCAGGTTGGCGACCGCTTCGGCAAAGATGAGATCGGCTCCGGCTTCAACATACTTCCGGGATCGCTCCAAAGCCCGATCCAGGCCTTCGACAGCGACCGCATCGGTACGAGCCATCACCATAAAGGCTGGATCGACTTTGGCATCGACAGCCGCTTTGATGCGGTCCTCCATGTCCCAAGTTTCGACTAATTCTTTATTCGGACGATGCCCGCAGCGTTTCGCCTGTACCTGGTCTTCGATGTGGCAACCGGCAGCTCCAGCCCGGCCCAACTCCCGTATCGTGCGAGCAATACCAAAGGCGTTCCCCCACCCCGTGTCTGCATCGACCATCAGAGGAAGTTCTGTAGCGGCAGTGATCCTACGAACGTCCTCCGCAGCATCGTTTAGATTGGTAATGCCCAGATCAGGTAAGCCGAACGAGGCATTGGCTACACCCGCTCCCGAGAGATAAAGGGCACGGAAGCCCGCTGATTGCGCGAGAAGGGCACAGTAGGCATTAACCGCGCCCACCATCTGCAGCGGTCGTTCTTCCTCGATCGCGTTGCGTAAGCGAGCGCCCGGAGACTCAGGCGGATGAGAATTGGTCACCTTGGATCAAGGTTCGAGGTTTGAGGTTCAAAGTTCAAGTGAAAGGAGTGCCGGGTGCTGGAGTGCAGAAGTTCAGGAGTGTAGAAGTTCAGATTCGCGGAATCAGCGCATCCCTGATTACTGGCTCTCGTGCAGCAATCTGCTCTCCCGTTCTTTCGCGTTCTTTTGCCTTTGATTTTCCATCCCGTCGTCCGCAGCACTCCAGCACTCCAGTAGTCCGGCACTTCAGCACTCCTTGATCTCCTCGAACTCCTTGAACTTTGAAGCTCGAACCTCTAGGCTCCACTTCAATCTCACCCTATGGCCAAAATCGGTAAGTGCTCGAATCGTGTGGGATGTACTCTCGCTTATACAGGCCACGAAATTCGGTTCGAAGGGACGCCAATTTGTCCGGAGTGCGGTGAACCGTTGACTGAGATACAGGGTCGCAAAAAGGGAAGCAAAATCGGGATTCTCATCCTGATTCCGGTGGTTTTCCTGGTGATTGCCGGCTTCGGATTCTATGCGGCGCAACGGTTCGTTACTCGGTCAGAGAACAGCGAAAAAACGAATGCCAACCCGCAAGCGACCGACACCCAGGCTGATAACGGACAAAAGATGGTGGAAGGCGAAAGCCGGGTACCGGCTGACGTGTTGAATGAGGCAAAGCAATTGACCAGCACTCATCTTAGCGATTCCACGACTACTTCTGCTAACACGGCGGCTGAAAGCCCGTCTCCTGAATCAAAGCAGACCCCAGGCAATAAGAACGCCGGGAACCCTCCAGAAAACCGGGCTTCCCCGAATGCAGGTGGAAATCTTCCAACGGATTCTGAGGAGAGCGTTCCGAATACGGGGCAGAAGGGACCCAACTCCCAGAAAAACCCTCTCGGGGAAACTTCCGGGACGCCTGCGGCGCAGGAGACAATCGATACTAAGCCGAAGGAGCTTTCTTCCTCACAGCTAAATGCCACGAAAGAAGACGTGCTAAAGCGGATCGGCGCACTTCCGAAAATGAGTGAGTCGGAAAAATCCAAGCTTTTGGCCAAGGTGGAAACCGCCCGCTATATGCAGCGGATCAGCGTGGTCTACTTCACGAAAGGCAGCAATTCTTTATCGAGATCGTCAGTCGAAAAGCTCGCGGCATTATTTAAGGAACCCGATCTAGAAGAGAAGATGAGCGATCCGACATTGGTGTTCATCGTTGCGGGCTACGCCGACACTGGAGGAGATGCCAAGCTGAATCTGAAACTCTCAGACGAACGGGCAGAAGCGGTCACCAATGTGCTGGTGCAGGATGCGGGCGTAGTTAATCTGGTCAGAACAGTGGGGATGGGCGGCACGGATCTATTGAGCGGCAAGCGTGCCGACCAGAATCGGGCCGTGGAGGTATGGGCGGTCATACCCTAGGGGCGACTAGCCTGTGCGAGATGTCCGCTGACTCCCGGCCGAGATAACACCAGTTGAGGGCTTTCTCGCACAGGCTAGTCGCCGCTACTTTGGCCTCAACCGCAGACCTAACCGCAAGGAATCGAATTCCACGTGGTGCCGAACACGGTCCAGTGGGCGGCGCTGACCGCGCGGAAGACTAGTCCCATCCAGGCGGAAAGGGTGCTTAACGTTCCGCGGTGTCAGAATAAACCAGTAACCATCCTCGATTCCCAATAGGGCATGCCGCGATTCCAGCCCATGAACGTGCTGAAAAACCTCGGAAGCAAAATTCGATTCCGCTCCGATGATGGTGCCATCGCGGCATAGAAAAGATCTGCCCTCGACGACCATTTCGAGCTCAGCATTTTTAGGCGCCGGCGGTCGATTATCGATACCGGACCCAGAGCTCGAAGTTTGCAATCCACTAGCACCGGGAGAAGACATGAGCGGAATCGTACCCCGATTCACTACTGGTGCCAATGAAGAACGTCGCGAACCGCAGCAAGGGCTATAACAATTATGACTATTTGTCGGGCAACGATACAAACTTGCACAGCTCAGTTGTGCACCGTATTTAGGCCGATGCCTGCCGCGCGTTCCGCCCCAGTCGCACCGCTTTCCAAAGTTGACTTCGAAGCATTAGCTGATTTCCGGTATCAGCTCCGGCAATTTCTCAGCTTCAGCGAGAAAGCGGCTCATGAGGCTGGTATCACTCCGAGACAACACCAAGCTTTGCTGGCAATTAAAGGGTTTCCCGGACGCGATCATGTGTCGATTGGTGAATTGGCTGAACAACTGCAAATTGCGCATCACAGTGCGGTGGAACTAACTGATCGGCTAGTAGGACATAACCTGGTTACCCGGAGAAACAGCACCGAGGATCGGCGATCGGTGTTTCTGCGTGTCACTAAGAAAGGCGAAAATCTGCTGGCGAAACTCTCCCTGGCACATCGGGCGGAAATCCAGCGGATGGGGCCGGCGCTGCAACAATTGTTGGACCGCATCGACCGCGAATCAGGCAACTCGCGAACCGATCAGGCGAAATAACCAGTAACGCAAGAGTCTTCGAAAATGAGCATCAGCGCCTTCATTGATGCGAAAAAGCCGGCGCTACGCTCCGCTACTTTGCGGCGACGGTTTCGGCGGGCGCAGCCTTGATATCGAGACGTGATTCCCGGGCGCGCCGGCGTGCGGCCAGAATCTGGTCGAACACAACCGCAATCAGGATGACGCCTCCCATCACCACGAATTCCAGGGAACTATCGATGCCCTGCAGGTTAACGATATTTCGCAGGAGTTGAATCATCGCCGTACCGATGAAAATGCCGAGGACACTCCCTTCGCCTCCGCGAAGGCTGCAGCCACCTAATACGCAGGCAGCCACGGCATATAGCTCGAAGAAACTGCCATGGCTGGCTGGCGAAATTGAGTTGGTGTAAAACCCGAGCAGAATCGCGGAGATACCGGTCAGAAAGCCACACAGAATGTAGGCGCTCGTAATAACCGCCTTGGTGTTAATTCCGGAGTAAACGACAGCTTCTTCATTCCGACCAATCGCGAAGAGATAACGACCGTAAACCGACCCGTGTAAAACCAGGGCCATTACTATACAGACCGCTACGAAAACGATAAATGGGGCGGGCACATTGAAGACACTCCCTGTGGCAAGGGTCCGCAGCAACTCGTAAGTCGTATCGCCGCTGAAACCCACCGTTTGGTCATGTGAAATGAATCGGGCAAGCCCGCGATAACCTAAGAGGCCGCACAAAGTAACTACAAACGGCTGCAGGTTAGCCCGAGTTATGAGTACTCCGTGGAACCATCCGAGAACCATGCAGAGCAGCAAAACGGTGATGACGGCAAAAGGCCATGGCCAGTTATAATTACCGAGAAGAAAAGCCAGGATAACCCCGAGCAGTGCGAACTGCGATCCGATAGAAAGATCGATCCCACCAGTGATGATCACCACTCCCATCGCCACACTAAAAATCCCGAATAGGCCGATCGATCGCGTTAAGTTTAGTAGATTCGCCTGACCAAGAAATACGGGATTAGCAAAGGTGTCGGCGGGACCTCGTTGTATCAGCTCCAACAATGCATAACCAAAAAACAGCGCCAAAAAAATGGCTACCATTCCAATTTCTTTTGTTGGTCTCAATATTAAAACCTCCTTTAACTGGCGAGTTGTACAGCAGTCCGCACAGGAGCAACCGCGAGCCTCATCACATTCTCCTCACTGAAGTCATCGGCTTCAAGAATTCCGGTTAGCATCCCTTCTCGCATCACCGCGATCCGATCACTGACACCGAGGACTTCTTCCATATCGCTGCTGATCATCAAAATAAAAACGCCGGCATCGGATAAGCCACGCATGAGACGGTAGATTTCAGCCTTGCTCCCAACATCAACTCCACGGGTAGGTTCGTCGAAAATGATCAGCTTAGGCTGCAGGGAAAGCCATTTCGCTAAGACCACTTTCTGCTGGTTGCCGCCGCTCAGATTTTTCGCAAGGGTGTTAGTAGACCTGGTCTTGATACTGAGTTTCTGCCGTTG
>JAFAVN010000183.1 GCA_019242435.1 Verrucomicrobiota bacterium
AGCCGGATACCCGGGCAAATATCCGGCATGCATTCCAATCCCCGGAGCGAATTGCATGTAGTAACGCATCGGCGCGTTTACGAAACGGTCGCCGTAGCCAAACGGCATGTCTACATCCGCGTCTGCCACCACTGTATGCCCATATTCATCAACGATCCGTCCATAAATGCTGGATACATGGTTAAGGTCTTTTTCCGTGATCGCGAAATTCCCTTTGGGAGTCAGATGACCATATCGACCTGAGCTTATCGGTGCTTCCATGACCGCACGATCGTTGTACAAAAGATAAGCCTTTTGGTCGCCAAGATCGATTTGCACAGAATATTGAGCCTGCGCTCCAGCTAAAAGCATCAGCGAGAACACGAGAGTGAGACCAAATGCTTTCATCCTGCTTTCCGTCATATTGCATGACGGAGGGCTGCGCGGCAAGTTACGGGAGAAGATGGCCAGATAGCGGTTGGAAGCAGCCGGGAACAGGTGCTAACGCCCGCCGGTGCCTGCCATTTGCCAAATTATTTATGGGCCAGGACACTGGCCCCCTTGTGGCCGGCTAAAACCGCCATCGGGCCGCGGCGCCAGACCACCTCTAAGTTCGAAAACCCGGCCTCATGCAAGAGACGGAGCTCCGTCTGCACTTCAAAATAGCGATCCTCGGTGGACCATTGGCGGAAATGTTCTTCTACTTCCGGCTGTGAAAATCCAGAGACAAGAAGGTGCTGGCTCCAGTTGGCCCTCATCCATTTTTCCAACGGACTGTTCTCCGCGAACATGGCGTCCGCGTTGATGAAAATGCCGTGAGGGTTAAGTGCCCCCAGGATTTGCCGGTAGAGCCTTCTTTTTTCGGTTAGCTCCGGGATGTGATGTAAGGCCAGAGACGCCATACAGGCATCGGATCCCGCCGGCAATGGACCAAGAAAGTCCCGCAGTAGATGGGTCACTCGAGGAAGCACCGCTGCCAAACGTTCGCGTGCTTCCACAATCATTGCTGGATCGGTATCAATCGCAACCACCGTCGCCGTGGGAATCTGGCTCAGCACCAACCCGGCTAACGAACCTGTGCCGGTACCGAGGTCCAACACTTGTGGATGCGGTCGATCGGCTAGATAGAATGCCAGATACTTGGTAAGCTCCTTCAGCATCTCGTCGTAACCGGGGATGAACCGGCGAATCAGTTCATCATACTGGGCGATGTCCAGGCGAAGGTGAGATTCTACCGAGTGAGCCATACAAAGGTTTGCTTGGCGAAGCGCGCCGGGCGTTCGCGGTTTTGCTGGAACCCTGCATATAGTAGCCCGGATCGCTCACAAATCTCCAAACATTTGTGGCCGATCAGTTTTCGCAAGCGAAAAACCCGAATTCGTGAATGGTGCTCCTTGATATGGATCTTGAGCTGAAAGATAAAGTAGCCGTCATCACCGGCGGCAGTATTGGTATCGGGCTGGCGGTGGCAGAAGGTTTAGCCGCTGAAGGCGTGAACCTGGTGTTGGCTGCTCGCCAGGCAGACCGGGTAAAAGCGGAGGCTGCTCGTGTAGCGGAAAAGTTTAAGGTGCGGGCGCTCGGAGTTCCGGCTGATGTAGCGACTGTTCCGGGGGTCCAGGCGATCGTGACCGCGGCGGAGAATGAATTCGGCGGCGCCGATATTCTCGTTAACAACGCAGGAACGGGCAGCAACGAAACCATTATGGAAGCGCCGGACGATAAATGGCAGAAGTATTGGGACCTGCACGTGATGGCCGCTGTCCGCCTCGCGCGCGGTCTGGTACCGTCCATGCGGAAACGCGGGGGAGGGGTCATTCTGCACAACGGTTCAGTGTGTACTGTGCAACCACTTTGGTACGAGCCTATTTATAACACCACGAAGGCGGCGTTGCTGATGTTTTCAAAGACACTGGCCACTGAGCTGATCAAAGACAACATTCGGGTTAACACCATTAACCCAGGCCTAGTGCTTACCCCCGATTGGATCAAGACAGCCAAGCAATTAACTGCCGACAAAGGAGGCGATTGGCAGGGGCATTTGGATTCGGTAGCTCGCGAGTGGGCTCCAATCGACCGATTTGCCACTCCGGAGGAAGTTGCCCACTTTTTCGTCTTTCTGTGCTCACCAAAAGCCAGTTACTCGGTTGGCTCGGCATACTTTGTCGACGGCGGAATGCTGAAAGTAGTGGCGTAGCGTTCGGGGGGAGACTGTAATCGTAGTAATCAGTAATCACTATACCGTGATCAGTAGCTAAGAGCCTGATTACGAAATCCGGCCGGGGGGATTACTGTTAGCTGCAGGTTCAGAACATCGGTAACACAAACGGCAATACTAGGTAAAACATTGAGAGGCAGGAGGGGGGAAGAAAAGGTGGGTCCAAATGTCTTGGAGGCCAGAGCTTCGAAAGCATCTTTGAGCGTGATGGGCTGCCGCAAGCCATCCGCAGCGACAACGGCAGCCCCTTTCCCAGCAGCCGGGCGCTATCGGGCTTAAGCCAGCTATCGGCCTGGTGGCTGGCCTTGGGCATAGAGCTGGAAAGAGGCCGGCCCGCTCATCCGACGGCGAATGGCTAAAAGGGCAGGCAGCAGAAGGTACTTAAAAACCTGTTCCGCACGCCGAGGCAAGCACTCGCACACACCTATGGCTAGTCTCAAGTTGGAGTGACCACCGAAGGTCTTGGGCTCTTCCTGGCTCGCTACGAGATCGTATCTGCCAAATATGGTTACTGGAACGGCACTCCGGAAGAGAACGCTGCGGTCGGGATACGTTTGTAGAGCGAAAAAAATGGCAGAGCTTGGGCTTCGGAAAACCGCGGCTTGACACGGCATCCGTAAGCGGTTACTTACCGTAAGTGCAGACTTACGGAAAGGACCAACTGATCGCGCTAGCTGATCCCACTCGGTTAGCTGTGTTTGAACGCTTGGCTAACGGTCCTGCTGCCGTCCAGGAAATCGCTAACGGGCTTCCCGTTAGCAGACCGGCGGTTTCCCAGCATTTGCGCGTGCTTAAGGAGGCGAAGCTGGTCTTCGATGAACAAATCGGTACCAGACGGTTCTATCGGGTGAACCCCGCAGGCATCGAAGCTATTCGCTCCTATTTCGACCGGTTCTGGGATGACGCCCTGGCTGCGTTTAAAACTTTTGCGGAAGACCAATCACAACCGAAAACCTCAGATGCAAAACACCGAACAGATCCAAGCCGTTTACAAGACCGTCATCGTACACACTGAACCAGAGCATGCCTTTTCCGTTTTTACTAACAATATGGCTAAGTGGTGGCCTAAAGAACACCATATCGGTAATACCCCGCCTTTTGCTATCGTAGTTGAGCCGCGTGCCGGCGGGCGTTGGTACGAGAAAGGAGAGGACGGCTCCGAATGTGATTGGGGGACAGTACTCCGCTATGAACCCCCTCACCGGGTTGTGTTCTCTTGGCATCTGAACGGCGATTTCGAGTTTGTATCTGACATAAGCAAGGCGAGCGAAGTCGAGATTCGGTTTAGTCCTGAAGGCGCCGGAAAGACGCGGCTCGAACTGGAACATCGACATTTCGAACGGCATGGTGAAAGCAGTGACCGGCTCCGAACAGCCGTGGATAAACCTGAAGGTTGGACGTTCGTGCTTTCCGGTTACGAGCGATTAGTGGCTGAATTGACAGGTAAAACATCGAGTTAGGACAACCCGGTGCAGCCTAGTCTATGCTTGCGTATCGCTTCGGTTCTAACTCTGCTGCATGGCATCGCCCCGGTGGAATGCCCTGGAATGGTAGGGCGAGGCTCCGATAGATCCTAAGGTCCTTCGCGAAGCGCCGCATCTTCTTTACCGCTGGCTTTCTTTTGCGCCGACACGCTGCCGAGCCGTTTACTGTGAATGTATAACATCGCGCGATAGACATCACCGAAGAAAGATCAGAAAGGTTTGTCCAGGCGCGCGCGGAGTAGTCACGTGCTCGGTGCGGCTCGGCAGCCTTTCAACGCAGTACGCCCGGGATTCAGGACATCGGTGTACTCCGCTGGTCGTTTCCCGAGCACACGGGGGCCCCCGCCCTTATGGAGTTGTCAATGCTACCGAGCGTGTTTTTAGCAGGTTTTCATTTTTTGCAGAGCAACGCGGTTGCCATTTGATTTCGTCGTTTTGGAGCGGGTTAAGGGACTGATAGGGACGTTTCCTCTTGGGGCACAGGTTCTGGTCTCGCCACGACCGCAGGAATTCAGTGTAGCCCGGGCGGCGGCGCAAGTGTGTTTGCGAAATCGATGGCGGGATGCGCGCCCAGCAAAAGAAAATCCGGCCCGCTTACAAACGGCAAGTTCAGAGATAGAAGCCGCGGTAATAGATAACTTATAAAATAAAATTTGACAAGTTACAGTTGCTCTCCAGCCTAGCGGGTAACTTGTGAAAGTTAAATTTTATAGGTTACAATAACCAGCTACAGCGAACCACTAACCCAGAGAAGAAGACCTTCCGATCTACTGACCTTTCCAGAAAAGAATTTCTGTACTGGACGGGCCTTTGCGCTTTGGCCGGGCTAGCGGTGTCCAGGCCCGTTTTCGCTCACGCAAGCTCATCCGCAGATCGCACCACCACCATGAACACAGCAAACGTTCCTACCACCCGGCTCAAAATTGTTGAGGCTGACGGAATCAAGATTTTCTATCGCGAAGCCGGTCCCGCCGACGGTTCCGTGCTTTTGTTACTGCACGGTTATCCGACCTCTTCCCACATGTT
>JAFAVN010000205.1 GCA_019242435.1 Verrucomicrobiota bacterium
GAGACGGCAATCACGGCGTCGGCCATTTCGATAGCAGTCTTTTCTACCCAGGTACTGAAGTCGTATCCGTATCCAAGCTGTTCGCGTTTCCAAGGGCGCAGCGGCTCCAAAGAGTGGATCGTGATCACCAGCGGGATCCCGTAGTTCAGCTTTGCTAGAATTCCGCCAAAATGGCTATACCAGGTGTGACAATGGACGATATCGGCATCAATACCGGCGGTATTGAAATCAATACAGCGCCGCACGGCTGCAAAAACCGACACGAGATTCTTCGGGCATTCGAAGGCACTGGTATCAAGGGGGAAACCGCGGACCCGCAAGTTCGGTTCGTCCGACCGCTGATTACCAAAGGCCCTAACATCGACTTGTATCAGGTGGGCGAGCTCTCGGCTGAGATAATCTACATGGACGCCTGCTCCCCCATACGTCGACGGCGGATATTCGTTGGTCAGCAAAAGCGCCTTCATCTCCGGTAGACCTTTAATTTCCTGGTGTAGAACAATCCAGAGAAATTAGCTGATTCTTTTAATGGAGGGGGCCCGCCATCGCTCCGCTGTGGCGCGCCCCAGGCATTTAGTGCTCAATCGGGGACAGGCGGCGCGCCGTTGGCTTTGCGGAGTTAGGCAGCCTGTATGCACCTATAGAATTATTTCGCTACAAAAGCGGCCCTCTGCAAAAGAGGGCGGTCGGCTCAAGCCAACGCCATCACCGAAACACAATCGGTATGATCAAAATCGCGACGATATTTGCGACCTTGATCATCGGATTGATGGCGGGCCCAGCGGTATCTTTATACGGGTCACCAACTGTGTCCCCGGTTACGGATGCTGCATGAGCAGGGGATCCCTTGCCGCCATAATTGCCTTCTTCGATCAGTTTTTTAGCATTATCCCAGGCGGCGCCTCCTGAGGTCATCGAAATTGCAACGAAGAGACCTGTTACAATGGTGCCAACGAGGACGCCTCCCAAAACCAGCGGACCCAGGCAAGCAGACACCACCACGAAGATCACGGGCAATAGCGCAGGGACGATCATCTCGCGAAGAGCGGCTTTGGTGACAATATCAACACAGGCGCCGTACTCCGGCAGATCGGTGCCCTTCAAAATACCGGGCTTTTTCTCCAATTGGCGGCGAACCTCTTTGACCACGGCGCCAGCCGCTTTGCCAACCGCATCCATGCTGAGAGAGCTAAAAAGAAACGGCAAAAGTCCGCCGATAAACAGTCCGATGATGACCTCGGGTCTTTCCAGGGAGAAATCCAACGCGGTAGCAGACTGGTTATTCCCCTGACCGAAATGCGCGGTTAATTCCGCAACGTATGAACCGAACAGCACTAAGGCAGCGAGTCCGGCCGAAGCAATTGCATACCCTTTGGTGACGGCTTTCATCGTATTGCCTATAGCGTCCAGGTGATCGGTTACATCCCGAGTTTCCTTGGGGAGTCCGCTCATGACCGCTACCCCGCCGGCGTTGTCGGTAATTGGTCCAAACGCGTCCAGCGAAATAATCAGCCCCGCCATGGAAAGCATACTAGTAACCGCAACCGCGATCCCGTACAGACCCGCGGCGGCATAACTGAGCAGGATCGCCAGCGCGATAAAGACCACTGGCAAAGCTGTCGCCTGTTGCCCGACCGCTAAACCAGCGATGATGTTGGTAGCATGACCGGTTTCTGAAGCTCGGGCGATCCTCTTAACCGGGCCGAAGCCCTTGGACGTATAGTAGTTCGTTATAACTACGATGGCTCCGGTCATGACCAACCCGACTAAAGCGGCCAGGTAGATTTGGAATGGGTTATGGCTTTGGCCGCCCACGTTAAAGCTGCCGGGAAACAGAGCTATTGTGATCGGAAAATAAAGGACCGCGGAAACGATGCCGCTCGCCACCACTGCTTCAACCAGAACGCGACCCGGATCCGTTTTCCGCTTATTGACATAGAAAATGCCCGCTATCGCCCCGAGCACTGATACACCTCCTAATAGAAACGGATAGATGATCGCTACGGGCACTTCTCGCAGAGTTAGAAATCCAACCAGCATCGTGCCGATGATGCTGATCGCGTAAGTCTCGAAGACGTCCGCCGCCATCCCGGCACAATCACCTACGTTGTCACCCACGTTGTCCGCGATGGTAGCAGGATTGCGAGGATCATCCTCTTCCAAATGGGTTTCGATTTTGCCAACCAGGTCGGCGCCTACATCAGCCGCTTTCGTGTAAATACCGCCACCTAAACGGGCGAACACACTGATCAGGCTGGCGCCCAACGCAAGCCCTACCAAGCTGGCAATCGCGCGGTCAAGGCCAAGCGCCTGCTCTCCGATCAAAAAAAAGATACCCACGGAAAGCAGACCGAGCGCAACCACTAGCAACCCAGTCACCGCACCTCCATTAAATGCGACTCGCAAAGCTGCGCTTCCCGAATCGGTAGCGGCCTGAGCGGCCCGGGAATTAGAAATAACTGCAATACGCATCCCGGTGTACCCGGCCGCCATCGAACAGACAGCTCCGATCAAGAAACCAAACGCAGTAAAGAAGTCCCGGGTAAACCCTAATATCAAAAAAATGATCACCGCGATAACGCTAACCGACAGTATCTGCCGGTTCAGGTATGCTTTAGCGCCCTCTTGGATGGCACCAGCAATTTGCCGCATCTTTTCATTCCCTGGCGAATAGCCAACGATCATTTTGATTAAATAAATGGCGGCTCCCAATCCGCATAGAGCACAGACCAGCGCAATCCAAATTCCGGCGCTAAGAGGGAAACCAACGGCTAAGGCAGGAACAATCATACGAGTAGGTGTAGGGGTACAACAGATGCTGAGTTTGTGACGTTATTGCAATCGGAACTGATGGATTGACAAGAATTTTTAATGTGATGGGCGAGATTGGAGGGATCGCATCCTCGCGATCCGAGCTACCCGAACCCAATGTCAGTCCATGCATGATACAGGTTTACTTTTGCGAAAATAATGGATCGCGAGGACGCCGATCCCTCCAACTTTCAATCGCAGCCGGGCAGAACGCCAAAACTCTCATTCTGAGAGTGCAGCTACTATCGCCTTTTGCGCATGTAACCGATTCTCGGCTTGATCAAAAATGGTTTGCGCATGTTCTTCGAAGACATCCTGGGTGATTTCTTTTCCTCGATACGCGGGCAAACAATGCATGACCAACGCACCGGGCTGAGCGATTTGGATTAGCGCTTTATTGATCTGATACGGTTTGAAGATGGAAAGCCGATCTTGCATCTCGAGCTCTTTTCCCATGCTAACCCAAACGTCGGTATAAAGGACATTGGCCCCATGCGCGGCTTCTTTCGGAGAATCGGTAAACAGGATTTTATGGCTCGTGATTTTGGAACTCACGGCCTGGCTCAACGTGTATTGCGGTGGAGCTGCTACCCGGAGTTCAAAGCCCAGATGTTCTGCTGCCCACACCCAAGAACGCGACACGTTACAATCGCCATCGCCAACAAAGCAGACTCTGAGCTCTTCTAACGATTTGGATTCCAGCGCAGTAAAAAGATCCGCGATGATTTGGCAGGGGTGCTCTTCATCGGTGAGTGCATTGATGGTGGGGATTTTACTAAATCGCGCAAACTCTTCGACGTCGTGCTGGGCAAAGGTACGAATTACCGCTCCATGAACCATCCTGCCGAGCACACGAGCCGTATCAATGATCGGTTCTCCACGTCCGAGTTGAATATCACTTTGAGAGAGGAACAACACACCGGCTCCCAACTCGCGCAAACCAACTTCAAAACTGACTCTGGTACGGGTGGACGGTTTGCTGAAAAGCAAGGCCCAGGTCTGGCCAGATAGTCGTTCTCCCAGGTAACTGCGATCAGCCTTGAATTTGCTGGTTGAAGCGACCAGCCCTAGAATCTCTTCTGCTTGGCACTGCT
>JAFAVN010000242.1 GCA_019242435.1 Verrucomicrobiota bacterium
GGCGGGCTCCACTTATTGGCTGCGCATAGTGGGCATGTAAACGGCAGCATTGGGTCTGGACCGACCACAGATGACCATACCGATGCCGGTTTCAATTTGGAGATTCAAAAACATTGGTCGGTCATTCGAAACGGCACCTTGTTTGTCAGCAAAGATTATTCGGCGACCGGAGTACTGGGTCTTTTCGAAGATATTGTTGGCTCAATCTTCAGTGTCGCGGAAAACGCGGTCGGGATTACGGTTGGGATAGTTCTGGCTCTGGGTAACGAAGCCGGCCAGTTGTTGGGTAAGCTCGGGGAAGGGGCAGCTTTCGGCCTGATCGGCGGAGTAATCGTGTTCGGATTTACCGGAGGCTTAGGCTTGGCTATAGCCGTCGTGGCAGGGATTGTGGCCGGGGCCGTGGTCGAAGCGCAAATGCAATCCCGGGCAATCACGGATGCGGAGTACGGTTTTGCGGCCCAGGTCTTCGGCGGCGCCTTGCCACCGAAAGAGATGCTGATCCTGACAAATTTCTCGACGCTCGACAATCGCCCGTTCACCATGCCGGGAATCGACGGGAAGATCTACGTGAACATGGCCGATTCGTACTCCGACGATACCACACAGGCAACTCGGGGAAACACTTATCCAACAAAAGGCGAAGTCCTTATTCATGAGCTAACACATGCTTGGCAGATTTGGCATTCCCCATCGTTACCTTGGTCACCGGTTGTTTGTCAGGGGATTGTCAACGGCATCAATTACGCGCTTGGACAGGATCCCTATCAATATGGACCTCCCGGGATGCCGTGGGGTCAAATGAATGATGAAGCACAAGGTGCGCTCGTTGATCAATGGTTCGGCGGCGTGGCGACGATAAACGCCCCTTTTCGTCAGAAGGGGAAAGGAATGGATCCTAACGATCCGTACTTCTCCTACATCAAGGACAATATCCGCCAGGGCCAAACCTAAACAATGTACCGTGCAGGAATCGAACCTACGACCCGGTAACCATCTCGTTAAACTCTTCCCAGGTGCCAAAACCTCCGGGCAAAGGCCAGGAAGGCATCGGCTCGCTCCGCCATAAACCAGGGTCACTCCACGACTCCACGAGCCGCCAATAGAGAGCCAATCCGAAACTGTTACCTATGTTCTGAGCCTATAGTGTTACCCATGTTCTGAACCCAGCCACCATTCATTTCTCACCTTTCACCTCTCTACTTCCTCCCCTCTCCCGTGCTTCCGCTCGCGGTACCGGCGTGAGCGAAGTAGAATCGCTCGGCCCGACTATTTGCTTTTGATTACTGTCCCGATACGGCAGGCTCTATACCAATCACCAAAAAAGCGTATGAAAAAATGCATCCTTCCCCCCTTGCTTGCGATAACTGTTGGCATTTCAGCCTATGCTCAAAATACCATTACTTTCTGGGTTCGCGATTCCGACCAGGCAATCGTTGAGCCGCTGGTGAAAGCCTACAATGCTCATAGCGCTACTAACGTTAAGCTATCGGTGATCCCGGCCATGCAGTTTGTAACAAAATTTGCGACATCCATTGCAGGAGGAACTCCTCCCGATGTCGTGGCCATTGATCTTATCTATCTGCCTGCATTCAGCAAGGCCGGACAAATGACAGATCTTACGGCACAAGCGAAAGCCCTGCCATTCTTCGATAAGCTAAGCCCTTCGCATATTCGTCTGGCCACCTATGAAGGCAAGTTGTACGCGGTGCCATTCAGTGCCGAAGCTTCCGTATTGGTGTACAATGTAGACCTCTTCAAGAAAGCAGGACTTGATCCCGCGCATCCTCCGGCCAACTTCGCGGAGATAGAGCAGGACGCTCAAAAAATCACGTCCCTCGGTGCAGATATCAAGGGGTTCTACTTTTCTGGCAGTTGCGCGGGGTGCAATGTTTTCACGATGCTGCCTCTTATCTGGGCGTCAGGCGGCGATATCTTGAGCGAGGACGGCAAGGCAGCAACGCTTGATAACAGCGCTGTCCGCAGCACGTTGTCTCTTTATCGAAGAATGTGGGAGGGCGGCTATATCCCGCCAGCGGCACAAGGGGACAACGGCACGAATTTCTTCACTGGTTTTGCGACCGGCAAAGTTGGCATGGCTGGGCTGGGCGCCTTTTCCATCGGTCTCCTGAAAGACAAGTATCCAAACATCAATTTTGACGTAGCCCCGTTGCCGGGACAAACCGGTGGATCCGCGAGTTTTGCCGGAGGAGATTCTATTGGAATTCCGAAAGGCTCCAAGAAAGTCAAAGAAGCATGGGAATTTATCCAATGGTGTCTGCAGGACGACACGCAAATCAACGAATTCGCGAAGAATGGAAGTGTTCCGGTGCGAACGGATATTGCCCAAAGCGCGTACGCCAAGCTTGACCCGCGGTATGTCGTCGTGGCCAACGCGATGACGACAGGTAGAACTCCGTATTCGACAAAGTACAACGAACTGTTGAATGATCCGAACGGTCCATGGCTCGGGATGGTGCAAGCAGCGGTCTTTGGCAAGGGCGTGGACGATGCAGTGAAAGAGGCGCAAGCAAAGTTCGCCAAAATCCTGAGCGCGAAGTAGCTCTTTTCGGAATTGGACAGAACAGCTGATTCCGCACGATTCCAGAAATGGATAAAGACGGGCTAACTCTTCGCTGGTCTCTGGGACGGGTACCGGTTGGACTTCTCTATATCCTGCCCAGCCTGCTATTTGTCCTCATTTTTTTCCTTATCCCCTTGGCTATGGTCGTCTGGATGTCGCTCCATGATTGGCCGCTCCTCGGGCAGCCGGCTTTTAGCGGCCTCGATAACTATGCCTCTCTGCTAGGCGATTCAACGTTCTGGAACAGCCTGTGGTTCACGACCAAATATACGATCCTGGTAACTCCAGCGATTTTCATCTGTGCGTTTGTCCTAGCGCATCTGATCAATTCCAAGCTGCGATGGGTAGCGTTGTTCCGGACAATTTACTTTCTTCCGGTAGTCATCGGGATCGGAACTTCCAGCTTGCTTTGGGTCTGGCTGTTCAATGACCAGGTGGGTTTCTTCAATTTTATTCTTGCACATCTTGGCGTGATCAAAGCACCGGTACTAACCACCCCAAGCACTTCCCTGGCGGGAGTGATCGTCATGGTAGTCTGGAAAACCGTCGGGTTCACGATGGTCCTTCTGTTAGTTGGTATGCAAGCAATTCCAACCGAACTTTACGAGGCTGCCAAAATTGATGGAGCCACCTGGTGGTCTACCCAATTCTTTATTACGGTGCCACTATTGAGGCGGACGATTGCGCTGGCCCTGATTATCTCCGTCGTAGGCTCTTTTTTAGCTTTCGATCAGTTTTTCATTATGACGGGCGGAGGACCAAACAATTCGACAATTACCGTTGTATACTGGATCTACCGCGCCTCATTTACCTACTTCAAACTGGGATATGGATCGGCTCTTTCTCTTCTGCTTATGCTGATTCTAACGGCGATCAGCGTACTACAGCTGCTGGTGCTGAGAGAGCCTGAAAAATATTAACCAACAATGACGCGGGTCGCTCGACAGGCGCAGAGTAAAGCTTACAAGAGGATAGCGTACTACTGCGTTTGTGGCTGCCTGGCAGTGCTTTTCGCGCTGCCACTGGTCTGGTCCTTGATCACATCGCTGAAGACACCGGCCGACGCGAATGCTTCTCCCCCCAACCTCATTCCCTCCGCGCTTACGTTGGAGAACTATGTGAAGCTGCTGCATTACGGTGACGGTATTTTCCACTATTTTGGTAACAGCCTCCTGGTCGCTATGCTCACCGTTATTAGCGTGGTGCTCCTGAGCACTTTGGCAGGATACGGTTTTTCGCGATTTAGTTTTCGAGGCAAGGATATTCTCTTCGTCGTGATTCTTGTCACTCTCATGATTCCGTTTCAGTCGATTTTGACGCCGCTGTTCCTGGTGTTGCGGGCGCTCAGCTTGCAGAACACGCTCGTAGGGCTTGCCTTGGTGAATACCACCTTCCAACTCCCGTTTTCGGTATTCATGATGCGCAACTGTTTTGATACCATTCCCAGGGACCTAGATGACGCTGCGGCAATTGACGGCTGCGATTCTAAAGGATTGCTGATGCGCGTTCTTTTGCCGGTGGTTTTGCCCGGAGTCATCACGGTCGGGTTATTCGCATTTTTGGCATCCTGGAACGAGTTTTTGGCAGCCTTGATTTTTTTGACCGATGCGGACAAGTACACTCTCCCCGTCATGCTGTTGAACGCACAGAGCGGATACCTCG
>JAFAVN010000302.1 GCA_019242435.1 Verrucomicrobiota bacterium
CTGGAGTCTGGCTGCAAGAAACGGGTCGTGACCGGTAGAGCTAACGATCAAACCATCGATCCGGCGCTCCAGCATCACCTTCAAGTAAGCTTCCTGGCGAACCGGGTCGTCATCTGAATTGCAGAGAAGGACCGAATACGAATTACGATAACAGGCATCCTCAATGCCTCGGGCGAGCTCTGAAAAGAAGGGGTTTGTGTTATTCGAGATTAAGAGACCGATGGTGGAAGTTGCGTTGTGGCGGAGCGATCTGGCGACGGCGCTGGGAACGTACTTCAGTTTCTCGATGGCGGCTTGAACTCTGATTCTTGCCGTTTCGCTGACCGGTCTGGAATTGTTAATGACATGAGAGACAGTCGTGTATGAGACTCCGGCCAGGGCCGCAACATCTTTAATCGTGGGCATCTTTTCCGATCCGGCGCTAAGTGCAAAAGCCAGAATACGTTGGGTAGAAATCGAAAACAAGAAGGGTCCGGCTGCTCATAAAATATTATTTGCTTTCCAAAGGTGCCGGGCATCAAACGTTTGCGACAACCTACGCCCAGCGACTTTCTTTCATTCGAGCTCGAGGCCAATGTGCTTCATCAAGGCAACGGCGTTCCGGCTCTGTGCTTCGCCGTCTCGGATCCGATAATCAAAACGCATTTCCAGTTTTCCGTTGTTGCTGACAAAGGTTTCCTGAAAATGAATGTTTTGACAATGATCGGCAAATTCCGTGAAGTGCAGTAGGGACAAGTCGTGAGTCGACATCGCTCCGATGGCTCTTTGCCGCAGGAGACTTTTAATCAGGCGAAAGGTGATTACCCTTCGCTCATCGATGTTGGTACCCAATAGAACTTCGTCCAACAAGTAAAGGACCAAGCCGTTGCCTTCATGAGAAGCGCTTTGGACCGCTTCCATCAGCACCTTGATTGAAGCGAGCTCTGCCATAAACAAGGAGACACCCTCAGTAACTGAATCCGTGGCTCGCATACTCGTCACTACTTGGACCCAGGGGAGCGCGAGTTTCATCGCGCAGACTGGACCGCCTGCCTTGGCTAAAAGCACATTGATTCCAATTGCTCGCAAGAGAGTGGTCTTACCCGACATATTGGAACCGGTTACCATCAGGATCCGGCCTTGTGGCCCGACGCTGACATCGTTATCGACTCGCTTCGCCTCCGGAATCAAGGGATGGCCTAAGCCCTGGGACACAATCCGGTCATCGCCGACAAACTCCGGAAAACTCCAACTTGGATGGTCGTGTAATACCGACGCGAAAGCACAAATTTCTTCCAATGTTCCGAAAGCCTCTAACCAACGAGAAAAATCTGCGCCGTTGCGGTTCCACCATTTTTGAAAGGCCATTGCCAAATGCAGGTTCCAAAGGAGGAGGAGGTTGAGCAGATACTTGAACCCTGGGATTGGCAGGGAGGATAGCCGGCTTAAGCTGATTAAGCCTTCCAGACGTCGCATTTTAGCGAAAGCCTCTTGGCCCAAAGTTTTCAAGCCGACCAACTCCGGTGAAGAGAATGATTCTTTCGCCAGATACCGGAACGCTTGCAGGTAGTGGGCGATCGCTTTCTCTGCCGAAACTGCGGAGCTAACGCTTTTATCAATTTTGCGCCTGAACAATGCCAAAATTGCAAAGTTTAAAGTGAGTAGCAGACCGAAAGGCCAACGGGGCAGAAAGGCGGCCAGATTTAGGCCAAGCAATATTAGCAACAGTAACGGTGAGGCGAAGCAGAACCAGCGTAGCGATCGTTGCTGCAGCAACGTTAGATCACTTTGCAAGGGCGTGAAAAGTGCGTTGCCAGGGACGACGGATTTGCGAAGTGGCAGAGTGGCACACTCGAGCAGTTGGCGAAACTCCAGTTTGGGAGCTAGTTCACGAATGGCGGCCTGTCGATCCGGAAGCTTCTGCGGTTCGACCCCGTGCAGCAACGCCTGCGCAACGCCATTTCTGCCTTCCCAACTGTTAGCGGTGCAGACGAGATCAAATAATGAGGATTGGCCAAACAAGTCCAGGTCCTGTGCGAGCCGGCACCTAACGAGCTGCGCCGGAGGAAATCGATCCGGCAAATCTTTCCAATTCCTGGCAATTCTCGCCTTACCTTCTTGGTTCCGACGAATCATTTCGCGACTGATCTGCAATCGGCTTTCTATTACTTGATGGCGAACGGCCACAGCTACGAACAGGATCACCAGAAATAGAAGCAGTGCTGTCAACAGCAGAATCCAGAATTCCTCATCTTTCGGAACGAAGAACAGGGCAGCAAGGCCTACTACCACAATCGCGAGCCGCAGGTTCGAATAGCCGCGCGACCGGGCCTCAAGACGCCTGACTTGGTTCAAAAATTGAGCAGCTCTTTGTTGGTAGCGCTCGATCGGTGACAGCTTGCGCGGATCCGAGTCCATGAAATCAGAAACGGTTGGCCGAAGAAAAATCTAGCGGAACAGAGCGCTTTCTTTCAAGTCTGGTTCGAAGCGGATCGGCGGAGGCGGCCAAAACTGCGAGGCGTTCACAATGCTTGATGGCCGCCGGCAGCGAACGGCAACCTATTTATGGGACAGGGCGCTAGCCAGAATCCCGATCAGTCTCTAATGTTACGAACTTCTTGATGAGTCCAAAGTTGTTGCCGGTTTACCTTTTGCTTATCTGCCAGGTCCAGCTACTGGCAGACGCGCCCGCGAACGAGACGGCAATCCTTTGGGGCACCGTTTCACCTAGCGGCACCTATGCTCTTGCGGTCCCCAGAACGATTTCAGAACCAAGCGATCGGGATAAAGCGACCGCAAACGGAAAGCCCGGAACGCAGCTTTCAATAGTGAATCTCCAGACCAATGAGCCGGTCTTAGATTTCTCAGGATTTGAGGCCAGGGATTTCGTGCAGTTGGGCCCTGCCGACGCTTCTTCGACACACTCGTTTTCTGCCTGGGCTCCCCAGGAGGATCATCTCTTGGTGATTAACGTCCTGGACCCGTTAGCATGTCTCCAAATCGATCTGCCCGACGGGCAGGTCCGCAATGTTGGATCGACGTTGGTGGCGGCGGCGACTCGAATTGCTAATGGGTCGATTCGCAAGCCCAGTGCTTCCGCTCGGTCCCCTCATCTTTCAATTTTCGACGCGCACTTCATTTCGTCTCACGAATGTTATCTATCCGTAATCATTCATTCAGGTTCGGACGCACGACGAGTCGACTTATATTTTCAAATAAACGCCAGTGGTAACTCACTGGTTTTCGAGCGATCCGAGCCTTATCCGAATTCTAGCCAGCCTCTTGGTGCATCGATTTTGACTAGCCGGAAAGTGGAGCGTCTCTATCAAACCCTGCGTGGAGTCGTGAATGAGGATGATCGTCGACTTCTAACGATGGAGCAACAGTCATGGCTTGGGAGTCACGAGTTGCTGGAAAATTATGAAGAGCGCGTCGCCTTCGCCCAAATGCGCATAGCCGAATTGCGGCAAAGACTGAAAGAAGCGCTTCAAAAGAAAAGCACGGAATAGATGATCCGAAGATTAACCAGAGTTATCCAGCGGATCGGCCGCTTTATGCATAACGGCCCTTATTAATTAAGCCCCTCCGCCTTCGAGCACGCCATGGTCCGCAGGGCAAAATCAAAGAGACAACTCCGAGCGGCGCGGCATACTATCTTGTGCGCCGTGCCGGGAAAGGCTGACCGCCATTGCTTCCGCCCCCATATAAGCCGCCTGGGAAAGGTCCCCGGTCATTGTCAGGGTAATCCCCGCCCACGCTGTCAGACATTCCGTCGTACCTGCCCGCTGGACAAATTTTGCTGTGGGAATCGGTTGTATCTTGCGTCCAGCGCTATTGGAAAAGCTTAGCGAATCGTAATTTAGTTTCACGATTACGTGCTCTGCCCCGCGTCTGTGTAGCTCAAGAATAGCGGCGTCAAGATTATCCTGGCGAGTCAAAGTAAGCGCATCAAATTGATCTAAGACTAACAAATAATAGTTGCCGTTGGGAAGATATGTCGACGCGTCGATGGGCGCTGCCTGTAATACTAAACGTTTTTTCCAGTGTTTACACAGCCGCAACACTTCTAAAAAGGCTTCTCGGGCAATCCCGAATTGAGTAAAGACAAGGTCTGCTTGGCGAATGGCAGGCTGGGCTTTTCTAACCAGGGCGGCCGGGAACGCGTTGTTAGCAGAGGTGGCAATCAAAGCCGCGTGAGCGCCGGCTGCACGCTCGTGAAAAACGAGTGATACCCCGGTCTTTGAGGATGGCAATTCAACAAAATGGGAAATGTCGATCCCTTCAGTAGCCAATCGGTCCCGTGCCATTTTTCCAAATAAATCGGGCCCATGCGCTCCGATGAAGATGACCTTGCACCCGGCCCGGGCAGCCGCCACCGCGCAGTTTGCGCCCCGGCCGCCACAAAACATCTCAAAATCCCCGCCCATCAGGGATTGTCCCCTGGTCGGAATCGTGTCGCACCAAATGAGCAGATCCGTGTTATAACTTCCGACAACGACCGCCACTGGCGCCTGGTTCTGCTCGCGAGAATGCATAGTTAGGACAGCATCGCGCGGGGACCATTTATTTAGGGCAATCACACCTAAATTGCAATGAAATAAAGGGAACCTGCCCCGATCCTGCGGCTACCGGACAGAGGTACGCATGGTCTGGATTGAGCCGCAGACGTACCTCTCCCGCCCTGATTTCCACCGGCTCCTGTGGTCGTTACGGTGTTCAGCGGGCTATCTA
>JAFAVN010000512.1 GCA_019242435.1 Verrucomicrobiota bacterium
TAAGTCAAGAAAGGAGCACCGACGAGTCAGTCCGACAGGGACCAGTAAATCAACCCGGAGCCGTACGAGAGACCCAATATCGGACAGCCGCTACCTGATCAGTCGCCGGAGCTCTTCTTCATTCACCACCCGCACACCTAAGCCTCTGGCTTTGTCCAGCTTGCTGCCGGCATCCGACCCGGCCAATAGAAAGTTTGTCTTCCCACTGACGCTAGAGGTCAGCCGGCCACCATGCTTTCTGATCAAATCGGCAAAAACCTCGCGAGGCCCGCTCAGGGTTCCAGTGATTACCCACGTAGTTCCCATTAGTTTGTCATCAACCTGCTCTTCTTTGCCGCCACCGAAATTCAGCCCATGTTTTCTTAGCGCCTCAACTAGGGCCCGGTTATTCGAATCGGAGAACCAGTCTTTGATGCTGCGGGCTACGATCTCGCCGGTGTTCGGTGCTCTCTGCAGTTCGTCAACCGACGCATCACGGAGCGCATCCAGGGTACCGAAGAAATCCCCCAATTCCCGTGCCGCCGTCGCTCCAACATGAAGAATGCCTAACCCGAAAATCAGCCTCCATAACGGCTGTTTTTTGCTGGCTTCGATAGCGTCCAGAAGATTCTGGCTGCTCTTCTTGCCCATCCGTTCCAAGCGGGACAAAGCAGTCTCGTCCAGAGCGTAGATGTGATCCACTCGTTTGACCAGGCCTTGCGCCACCAGCTGTGTAACCAATGCTTCTCCAAGACCCTCGATGTCCATGGCTCCTCGATGCGCGAAATGCTCCAGACGGCGCTTTACCTGCTCGGGACATTCCACATTCGTGCAGCGCAGATCGATCTGCCCCGGAAATTGGATGACCGGCTTTCCGCAACTCGGGCATCGGTCCGGCATTTCGAAAGGGACCTCTTTACCGGTTCGTCGCTCAACCAGTACTTCCAGCACCGCCGGGATGATCTCACCCGATTTCTCGATCAACACCTGGTCGCCTATTCGAATATCTTTACGCCGGATCTCCTCGCCGTTGTGCAAGGTTGCGCGCGCCACCGTAGTGCCGCTTAAGAAAACCGGCTTCAGATTCGCGACTGGGGTTAATTTACCTGATCTGCCGACTTGAACCTCGATTGAGAGCAGCTGCGTCTCGGCTCGCTCTGCCTGGTATTTGTATGCAATCGCCCAACGTGGAGCCTTGGAGGTATACCCCAGCGCTTCGCGTTGTTGATAATCGTCGACCTTTACCACTGCACCATCCGTCTCGTACGGAAAATCGTGCCGCAACTCATCCAAGGCTTTGATTGCGTCAATCACCATTTCCGGGCTCTCCGCGATCCAGATCTTGGAATGAGTGGGAAGCCCCCAGTCCGCCAGCCGCGCCAGAGTTTCCTGGTGAGATCGCAGATCGGATCCATTGTAGAAACCAAATCCATAGAACAGGATACTGAGTCCGCGCTTAGCCACGATCCTCGAGTCCAACTGTTTGAGGCTCCCCGCCGCAGCATTCCGGGGATTAGCGAACAAGATTTCGCCGGCACTTTCCCGTTCCTTATTCAACTTCTGGAAGACCTTCTTTGGCATGAACACTTCGCCCCGGATTTCGACTTCCTTGGGAGCCTTGCCCTCGAGTGAATAGGGAACCGCCCGGATGGTCCGAACGTTCTGAGTGACGTCGTCACCAGCGGTTCCGTTTCCCCGGGTGGCCGCGTAGACTAGTTTGCCCTCCCGATAAAAAAGGGAAATCGCGACCCCATCAACCTTTGGCTCAACCACCGTTCGGATGGTTTCGCGGGGCAAGAGCCGAAGCATGCGCCGGAAAAACTCCACTACTTCCAGTTCCGAGTAAGTATTGTCCAGGCTTAACATCGGCGTGCGATGAGTGACCTGAGCAAATTCTTCCAGGGGCGCGCCTCCGACTCGTTGAGTTGGAGAGTCCGGCGCGATCAGTTCGGGGAAAGCCTCTTCGAGGTCTTTCAACTCCCGGTAAAGCTGGTCGTATTCCTGATCACTGATCTGCGGCGCTGCTTCGAACCAGTAGTGCCGATCGTGTTCCCGAATCAGGTCACGGAGTTCTTCGATTCTCCTCTTGGCAGCTTCAAGGTTCTTCATGGGCTGTCCAAAACTATCCTCCATCGACCCAAAAAACCCAGCACGTTTATCACTGAGCCGGCCCTTCGAAAACGTGCTTTTCCTCGAACTCATTCTCGTCCTTTAATTACCAGCGATCGCCAGCATTTTTCGCTGCATTCTGGGGACCGGAAAGGTCGCCAAGCTTGAATACAGCCGAGCGTTTTGCAACCTTAGCTACCCCTTATATGGATTCAACCGATCTCAAGATTCTCGCCTTGATCCAAAACGATGCCCGTGTCGCCCACGCGACGGTGGGCGAGCGCCTTGGCCTGACAGCACCGGCAGTCCATGCCCGTATAAAACGCCTCGAGCGAGAAGGGATCATCCGAGGCTATCTAACCTCGATCGATCCCGAAGCGGTAAACCAGAACCTGCTGGCATTCGTTCGGGTCACCAACAATGCCACCGGCGGTGCTGAAGAAAAATTTGAGGCGTTCATCCGGGAGGAATCAAATATCTTGGAGTGTCACGACATTTCGGGAGAAGACAGTTACCTGCTGAAGATCCGTGTCGATTCGCCTTCTTCGTTACGCCAGCTATTGGCTCGCATTCGCGACTTTCCCGGTGTTGAACGTACAGTGACATCAATTTCTCTTTGTACCATCAAGGAATCAGGCGGCCCGCCCCTTGCCCGCGAAAGCAGCGCAGTTGAAGAAACGGAAACGATGATAGATCGGTCGGAGAGAGCCTGAATGCTGCGAGCGGCGAGAACGCGTCGGAACGCCATCATCAAAAAAGCCAACGCCAGGCGCCAGCGAGTTCTTCTACAATGTTCTGCCGGGGGAGCAGGTTGTGATTCACTTGGTTGATTCGAGAAATCGTCTTCGTTCCAGAAACCGGGTACTAAATCCGGGATTGGAAAATGCTTTGGAAACCAGTAACACGGGAAAAATGCAGAACGCCAAAAAGGCCTCCATCACCTGTCTCAGAAATAGAAAACGGCGCAGTTGCTTGTTTGAGATTGCATTGGAATATGCGAAAAGGGACGGCGCGCAACCGACATGAGATCTACAAAGCTAGCTGTCAGCGCTATCTGTTGTCTTGTGGTCGGCATTACGGCCGCAGTGCTACTCGGATCGACGTGGTTCTGGATCAGGCAAAATTCGGTCGGTTTCTCTGGCGAGCTAGAGCCGGGTCTCTTAAGATTATGGCTCGCCCTAGGAGTACCATTAGCCCTGATCATCGCGGGACTGATTTGGTTCGCAAGCCGGCGCGTGAACGAATCAGTTCAGGAACTAACTAGAATTTTGCGCCAATGGAAGGAGGATCAAAACGGAGCTATCAGGCTGCCGGAGAAGGATCGTGAATACCGGCAGCTCCTTGGTGAATTGAATGATCTGGTCAAAGCACTGCGAGATAGTCAGCACCGTTTAGACAGGTACTCGGCCAAGGTCGCACACGAGCTTCGGGCACCGATTACGCACCTTCAGTTGCAGCTCGATTACGCCGCAAAACAACTCGACCCGCATTTTGTCGAGAGTATGGCCCTGCAGATCCGGCGTTTAACCGAATACGTCGACATTGCTCTTTTTATTGCCAAGGTTGCAGACGATAAGATCCGGCCGGCTAAGTCCCGCAGGAAAATCGCAGAACTGGTGCGCGAGGTGATCGAACCATACGAGTTGTATATCAACGCTCAGGGAAGAAAGCTTTCCGTAAAGCTGTCCTCAGACCAGGAAGCCGAGATGAATGAGAGGATGTTCGGAGTAATTTTGAACAATCTTCTTTCTAATGCGCTTGCGCATGGTCTGGACGAAATCCGGCTGCGGCTCCGCAAGAATGGGGATTCGGCGGTCCTGTTGGTGTTGAATCGCGTCCGAACCAACTCGAATTCGGACGGAACCGGCCTCGGACTACGAACGGTGCGGATCCTGACGCAAGCGCACAGCGGGTTGGCGTTTCGCAGCCGCCATCTTTTTAATAGCTACGCCGCGGTACTGCGGATCGCGGCCGCAAAACCGATGTCCATTGGCGTGCCCGCCCAACACGACCGGGCTGTACCGTCGCACGAACCTGTCCAGGGGAGGTAAACATGCATTCATCAAGTGTAGATCGGCTTTCTGCCAAAGGACGGATGATACTGGTGGTCGATGACGAGCCTTTTATTTTGCAGTATGTCGGCCAGGTCCTTCGGCAAGCTTGTTATGAAGTAATGACGGCTGCGAATGGAGACCAGGCCTGGTCCATTTTGGAACAAAAGCAGATCCATCTGGTGCTCACTGATATCATTATGCCCGGAGCATTGGACGGTTTGGGACTGGCCAAAAAGATTCGGGATAAACATCTCAGCATTCCAGTCCTGTTCATTACCGGTGCTGTGCCCGAAGGCGATGATCGGACCGCAGAGCTCGTCAGTAACGGATTTCTCTTGCGTAAGCCCTTTTTCCCAAAGCAGTTATTGGATTTCATTGGAACGCGTTTTACTCATTCGAGCTCCTGACGGCGGCAACTCGCAATTGGAGCTGGATCTGATCCCCATATTTCGCAGGTTCGAGATGGAACGCGATGTCCCACGGGGGAGCCGGGAGGGGGGTCCGGAAATTAAATTCGACTGCGCGGAAGATTTTTCCTCGATGCCGGACAGCAAAGCTCCGGTGTTTCTCTTTCAAGATTTTGACATCACCAAGCGATTCTGCGCGTTCCAGCAGTAACAACGGTTGCGGGTTACCCAAACCAAAAGGCTGCAAGCGCTCATGAGCCAGAAAAAAGTCATAGTTCAGCTCACGACCTTGCATCCGCAGATCGATTTGTAATCTCGGAGTAAGCAGGTCCAGCGATAAGGTGTTCTTGGTCAAGGTCCGAAACGCCTCGGCAAACTGGGGTAACTGTTCCAAGGGTAGCGAAAATCCGGCGGCCATTTCGTGTCCGCCGAACTGGCTAAGCAAGCCGGCGCAGCCGCCCAACGCCTGCACCAGCGAGAATCCGGGGATACTGCGGCCGCTGCCTTTTCCGACGCCTTGGTCATCGAACCCGATAACTAGGGCCGGCCGATGATGTTCCCTGACGAGACGCGCTGCTACGATCCCTACAACTCCCGGATGCCAACCGGGCTCTCCCACTACGATTGCGCAATGCGAAGCAAACTCGGGATCGCTCTCGAGCAACCGGCATGCGGCATCAAAAGTGGATTGCTCAATCTGTTGTCGCTCTCGATTTTGCTGGTCGAGTTCTACGGCCAGGGCGGCGGCTTCCCCCTCGTTGCCGGTCAAAAGCAAGCGCAAGGCAGCTTCGGCTGCCCCAATACGACCGGCTGCATTTAAACGCGGACCAAGTCGAAAACCAACATCGTCGGGACGGACCGGCGGAGTGATCCCGGCTGTTTGCATCAGAGCTTTCAGGCCTACCCAACGTGTGCGTTCCAATTGCTTAAGGCCGTGATGGACCAGAATCCGATTTTCGTCCTTTAGCGGCACGAGGTCGGCCACGGTCCCGATGGCTACAAGGTCCAAATAATCTTTCAAATCGAGATCGGCCAACCGGCGCATCTTCATTAACCCGTGGCACAGCTTGAAGACCAGACCTGCCGTACACAGATAAGGATGGTGTCCGCCCGTTTTTGGGTTAATAAAGGCTCGGCACTTCGGAACGGAGCCGCCCGCCTCGTGGTGATCGACAACCAAGACGTCGACGCCGGCCGATTCGATCTCCACAATGCGCGTGGCAGAAGAAGTCCCACAATCCAGGGCGATTAACAACTGTGGCCGATGCGTCCCCAGGCATCGGGAAACACCCTCGGCAGAAAGTCCGTACCCTTCTTCGATTCGCATTGGCAGGAAGGATGCCGCCTCAAGGCCGTAGGCGTGCAGTACTCTAGTCAACAGCGTTAACGACGTGATCCCATCGACGTCGTAGTCACCGTACAACACCACGCGTTCTTTCCGGTCAATCGCCTGAAAAATGCGTATCACCGCCTCCTTCATACCGAGCAGAAGAAATGGATCCGAGAGGTCGCGCAGCCGTGGCCAGAGAAAGCTTTCGATTTCCGCGCCGGTCCGTAAACCGTTCCGATAAAGCAACTGCACAACCGGAATCGCTAATTCAAGCTCGGTGGCGATATCCGCAATCTGAATGTCTTGCTCGGCCGGAGGGAGATCCCAGTGGAAGGAGTTCAAGGAGTGCAGGAGTTCGAGGAGTTCAAGGAGTTC
>JAFAVN010000416.1 GCA_019242435.1 Verrucomicrobiota bacterium
GTTCCGGATAATAGTTAATTCCCCAAATGGCGATGCGCATGAAGATCCCGTTCAAATCGCTTCAAGCTCGACAGGAATTCGTAGTAGGCGTGCAGCCTGGCAAAATAATATCCCGCTGCTCCGTCCAAGAATCCCCGTTGCCAAAGATAGATGTAAGCAAACCTTAACCAGGGCCGAAAAGGGAGCCCCTGAGACCAGCAGCGCAAGCGGCGGCGCCATCCGACTCGCCCCGGCAGCGCCGGATTATGCCTAACCGCGCCCCAGTCTACCGCTGCTTCCCAGTTCGCGTATCGATGATGCTTCTGCAGAAAAGCGTCGACCGTCGGGTAGGCATAATGTTCCAGCACCAGAGGAAGATAAGAAGTGCGGCCCTCGACCAGGACATGCTCATGTACTTCCACATCGCTTCCACCGGCAGTCTCTGTCGTAAGTTGCTCAAATCTTGCCAGACGATGCCGAAACAAGCGCAAGTTCCAGTTCGGAAAGTAAGCGTGTTCTAACGGTCGCCCAAGAAACCAAAATCGGCGATTTACCCAGTAACCATTGATTCCCTTACTATCCCGGATCGCAAGAGCAACAACGGCTTCTCCGTCTGCCGGCAACTCCTCGTCCGCATCGATCAGGAAGACCCACTCGTGCTGCAACTTTAATGTGCGAAGTGCCCACTCTTTCTTCTTATGCGGTTGGCCATTTAAGTCGAACTGAACGAATTCCGCGTTAAAGTCTTGGGCAATCCGGGGCGTCGCGTCCGTGCTGTGGGAGTCAACTACAAAAATTTCCCCCGCCCATCGAATCGATGCCAGACACCGGGCAAGATTGGGTTCTTCATTCTTGACCGGCACGATAATGCTGACCGGGACCTTCATCGGCTGCGCCTGATCGAATTTTGGCGAGCAACATTAGCAAATAGCAGAAGAGACCTCAATTCTAGCGGAGCACTGAGTTTCATTGAATCTGCTATTTGCTATCTGCTATTAGCGCCGAGCCTCAGGCGAGGACCGGAAATTGATCCCTGGCTGTGCGCTGTATTCGGCGTCAACAGGGGTCGGCATAACGCGCCCGCTGGCTTTTATGACCTCCGCTGGGTTACCACCGCATACTACGTCCGAAGGCATACTTTTCGTCACTACGGCGCCTGCGCCGATCACCGTGCGCTCCCCGATGGACACACCAGGAAGCACGATCGCGCGGGCGGCGATCCATGAGCCTGCGCCGATGCTGATCTGACCGTGGACGACCGGAAAGTTTGCGTCGCGATAATCATGAGTGGCAGTGCAAAGCAGCACACCCTGGGAAACAACGGCATCGCGCCCTATGGTCACGCGAGCCGGATTATAAACTTCTGCGTCGTCGGCGACACAGGCGGCCTCACCGCAAACCAGATTCCAGGGCGCCCAGATTTTAGCAGCGGCGTAAAGGTGGCAACCGGGTCCAATTTGCGCGCCAAAAAGGCGAAGGATGCAGGAACGCCACCGATGGCACGGTCGCGGCGATGTCCGATAGAGCAGACTCCAGACAACCGTCCAAAGGAGTCGCGCTATCCTATTCTGAACTGGATAACTAGCGGACATATTCCCGCATCAGCTTGAGAAGCTGTTCGATGTTTGTCGAGGCTTGATAATGCGCCATATAACAGGCTCTGGCTGCTGCTCGCATTTTTTCGGAACGCTCAGCCAGCCAGCGGGTAATCATATTTTCGATGCCGGTGGCTGTGGGTTCGGCACTGAGGCCGGCGCCGGCGCACACCACTTGGTCGGCGATGTTAACGCTGGTTGAGAGCAGGACGGGTACGCCGCTAGCCAGCGCCTCAACAGCAGCAACGCCGAAATTTTCCTGGTACGACGGCAAAACCAGAGCGTCAGCTCCGTAAATTGCGCCCCACTTCAGGTCCCCTGAAAGCAAGCCGGTGAACCTGACTTCGAGATCCGTCGCGAGTCGATGAAGCTTGACTGCGTAGGCTCGATCCTCCTCAGGACCGGCAACAACCAGTGTCATAGGAGGGCGGCACGACCGCCAGGCCCGGAGCAGAAGATCGAGACCTTTTTTGGGATGCAACCGGCCGAGAAAAAGGAGGTATGGTTTCAGCCGGAGTTCTGGATATTTCTTGTGAAATCGGTCGAGTGATTTGGCCCGATCGTGGTCCGGGAGTGCCACTCCGATCGGGCACACCAGCGCTCTGAAACCGCTCGGCCAGAATGTCCCCTGCGACGCGTAGCATTCCGCTTTGGTTGTAAAAATCACTCCGCGCGCGTCCTGTACAACGTTGCGCTCAAGACCAAGCCAATAGAGCTGTTTCCCGGCATGCTTCAATGGGTAGGCGCCGCGGAACCAGCGATCGAGCATCCCATGTGCGAAAACGAAGTACTTGGGGTCGCGTCGTCTAAGAGCGAGCCAAGTCACTGCCGACGGCGCCTGCCACAGACCATGCGCGCAAATCGCATCAAATCTTGATGCATGTTCACGGAGCCAGGATACGGCAGGGTGGGAGAACCTTTGAGAGCGAGTTTCGGGAACGCAGTGATGGACGATCAGGTCAGAATCGGCATTTGTTTCACTCAGGACCAATATTTCCGAGTTTCCGCCCCTGCGCGCGTGTTCACGGGCAAACGTACGAACGACCTCGGCGGGTCCGCCCGACTCGGGAGCAACTGAATCAATGACGTGTAGAAGATTCACATCAGTGATCACTCATTTCCTGATAAATCTCCAAATAGCCGGCGACCATGGCATCGGTGCGAAATCGTTCGGCGTTCTGGTAACCAAGATTTTGCCGTCGCCGGGCTTCGGTAGGGTCTAGAGTCAAGACCTGCTGAACGGCCTCAACGAATCCCTCGACATTTTCCGGATCGGCGACATAGAAAGCGCCTTCCCCTCCAATCTCGTTCATGGGTGGTTGTCCGGTCGTCACCACCAGGCAGCCCGATGCTTGAGCCTCAATGATAGGGAGGCCGAATCCCTCAGCGTATGATGGAAATAGGAGCAAGTCAGCGCGACGATAATACTCTGCCAATTCAGCGACAGGGAGATCTGACAGCAATTGTTCACCGAGTTGAGGCGGCGTATTATCGGCTTCGCCGATGATCAAAAGACCGGGGGCAGCGTTTCCCATTCTTTGCCGGAGCCGGCAATAGATCTGGCGCGCGGTTGGCCGGTTTTTGTACCACTGAGTTCCCCCGACGTGAAGGAGGAAGGACGTTTGACGTTCGGCGTTCGGCGTTTGGCGTTCAGCGTTCCTTCTGTGGCTTGCCGAAAAATAGATGTCGGCGACGCACATATTGATGATTCGAGAGGGGGGGCTTGGACCGATAATTCGCAATAGGTCCGAGCGGGTTGCCTGAGAGTCGCATACCAGCATGCTGGTTCGACGCAACCCGCTCAGAACCCACTGCTGGAGGACGCGCCCGGTCCATGCTGTCAGATGAACGCCGAATTCTCCACGGGCGCTACGGATCGCTAACAGATCATGGCAGGTTACCAGACAACGATGCCTGGGTAGGAAATGCAGATAAATAGCATTCGAATGATCGCAGATGTGAATAATTTCACTCGGCACTCGCCGGCGACGCAGCGCCAGTCGAATCGGAAACAGGATGAACTTATCGAGATAAGCGAGCCATTTCCAAATCAGCCGGTTTCGATTCCAGAGCCGGCTGAAAAAGGGCGACGGGCGCAAACATCTAACCGCCACGCCTCGGGCTTGCAGGCCGCTTGTCAGGGAATCCTCAAATTGAAGCATGCTATGCTGGCGTTGCGGGATGAAATTCCCGATCAGCAGAATGCGCCGCGAGGTTGGAGCAAGACAGGCTTCTTTTTTTGGGTATCCGCTGAGGGTTCGGCGTTCAGCGTTCGATGTTTTGCGTTCAGCGTTCCCTGTAGAGTCGGCGCTCGGCACGTTAAAAAAGCTCTGCCCCCGCAACATCATGATGAACGCCGCTTCGTGTGCAGCATCTCAGCAAAGATGCCACGGCCGCGGACGGGTAGGTGGCCGGGCACCTGGGCGACATCCGGCGCCGGCTCTTCCGCGGGCGCTCGGGACATTGCGAGGGTAAGCCCGGCGCCAACCACGACGAAACCGAGGGTCGTCGGCTGTCCAAACTGGCCCATCATCACGTCAAGCACGCAAGCTCCCAATAGCACCATGGCGGCGGGCCTTTGATCTCTGGCCGCTTTCCAGGCCTCGATAGCGAGGATACAGCCTAACGCGATCCGAAGTACGATATAAGCGTACCCGAGGAGCGGACCGGACTCCAGAACCACTCGCGCCCATTCGCCTTCTGCCAGCAAGAATTGGCGCTTCCCAGTGAGAAGCCCCGCCGCCACATTCGTCCCCATGCCTAGCCCCTCACCAAAGGGAGGCGCGTAGGAAGCAACCTCCAGCGACTCGCCAAGTTGGCCTAGATACCGAAAGATGACTCCGTGCTCGACACCGCCTCCGGCATCGAAACGCTCCTTTTGGACCTGGAGTCCGTCGCGGAAGATTGGAAGCAAGGTGAGGCCAAGGTAAGCTATGA
>JAFAVN010000403.1 GCA_019242435.1 Verrucomicrobiota bacterium
GCGCATCCAGGCTCCGTAGTGGATAATCGATCCGCCGACGCTGTTCATCATCCGTCCCCGAGAAAAGGTCGCTTCCCGGTCCGGTGCTTCGGCATTTCTGCGCCAGCGCGGAATTTCCGTGCCGAACTTCGGTCCCATGGTGGCCCGGCAGTAGTAAGCGGCCCCCAGCTCGTCGGGAAGATAGTCGGAATTCTGCCGGAAAGGGCCTGGTTCAAACCCGATTACTTTCAAACCTGCCTTTGCCAGAATTGGGGCAACGATAGAATTCATTGAACCAACTCCAACCAGGATCACGTCGACTTCTTTGGCCGGCGCCGCTTGTCCTCTCAGGGGATCGAATCCGGCAATCTCCGAGGCCGGTATTCTCCAGTCATTTCTCAGGTCGGCTAACGATTGATAACGTCCACCTTTATCCGCCGGCACCTCTTGAAGATTCTCTGCCGCTGAATTTTCCAGCCATACCCCGGGATGCTTTATGACCTTCCAACCTGCCTTTCCTTTGTTTCCACCATAGATTGGATCGGAAAACAAACCTTCCTGCAGATGAGTACGCAAAACTGCAAAAAACTCTCTGCCCGGAAATTCGGAGCAATGTAATAATTTACCTTGTTCCAAGGCAGAGATGATCGCGTCTTGCTCCTCGCCGCTAATTTCGATGAAACTTTTAAAACAACGCTTCCTAGCTTCTCGATCTAAGGCCTCTAAGGCAAGACGGTAAAAGGGCTGCAAATGCGTGTAAGCACCGCTAAGTGCCTGATCAAGATAGTTAGTTACCCCAATCTGTGCGGCGCCCGGCCCGTCGCCATCAGCCGGAAACATCCGTTCAAATATTGCGTCTAACATCGCATAATGATGTTGATTCAGCGAAATGCTTGCCGGGCGAACGGTATTCATGACGGATGATAGATACTTGTCAGTAGCGAATCATTACTTTTGCGAGTGAAGTTGAATTTGTCATCGGTCATTCCTATCGCCTTGGCTGCAGTGTCATTCCCATCTTACCCGGCTCAAACAACCTTCTATCCATCACCTTCAGGCTCGGACTAACTTTCAAGTCTGTATTAGCCTGTTCCAGAACATCTCTCTTAAGTTCGATGCCCGGCGCTATTTCAATCACGGTTAATCCCTCCGGCTCAAGCCTCAATACGGCTCGCTCGGTCACAAATAGGACCTG
Organism: Verrucomicrobiota bacterium; assembly: GCA_019242435.1. Classification (GTDB taxonomy): domain Bacteria; phylum Verrucomicrobiota; class Verrucomicrobiia; order Chthoniobacterales; family JAFAMB01; genus JAFAVN01. The sequence continues at coordinate 1,175 of JAFAVN010000403.1, forward strand.
CTGTCCCTGTTCCCGTGCCCGTTTACCGCTAAAAGTTACGTGCTCAACCTGTTGGACGAATTTCCGGTTCTTTCCTTCTTTCCGGATTACTAACTGTCCATCGTAAATATCCTGATCTAATCCTCCGGCAGTGAAATACCCGCAAAACGTAATTGCCCTGGCGCGAGCGGTGATATCAATAAAACCACCGGCGCCGGCGGTCACATGGGGGCGCGACGCTAACCGGGAGACGTTGACATTACCCTCAGCATCAACCTCCAGGAACGAGAGGTAAGTCCTGTCAAAACCGCCTCCCTGAAAGTAAGTAAACTGGTCCGGAGACGCCATAATCGCATCCGCGTTCGACGCGCAACCGAACGCGAACCCCAGTAAAGGCATACCCCCGACGGCTCCTTGCTCGATTACCCAGGTTACTTGGCCGTGAAGGCCCTCTTCTAACAATATCCTGGGGACGAGAGCGGAAATACCGAACCCTAAATTTACAGCGTCGTCTTGGACCAACTCTGACGCTGCCCGGCGGGCAATTACTTTGTCAATGCCCCATGCCGTCTGCTTAAAGCTACTCTCAGGGCGTAAGATCTCCCCGCTGATAGCCGGGTCATATACAGTCTGGGTGGTCTGCTTCTGATCGGGATCAACCAAGATGTAGTCTACCAGCATTCCCGGAATTCGGACATCCTGAGGTTTCAAGCTCCCGCGGGCAGTTAGTCTCTTCACCTGTGCGACTACCAGCCCTCCGGAATTTCGGGCAGCAATTGCCTGGTCCAGAGCACCCAAATATGCCCCTTCGTTCTCCATCGAAATATTTCCCCGTTCATCAGCTGTCGTGCCCCGAACGATGGCAAGGTTGGGCGACACGGCCGGATAGAATAACCATTCCTCACCTTTGAACTCGATAACCTGCACGTAATCTCTAGGTGTGGATTGATTCATGGCGCCGCCTTGCAGTCGGGGATCGACAAAGGTGTTCAATCCAACTTTGCTCAGTATTCCGGGACGTCCCGCCGCCGCTTCCCGGTGCATGTGAAAGATGATACCGCTGGGCAGGTTGTAGGCCTCAATCTGGTCCTCGATAATCATCTTCCAAATGGCGGGAGAAGGCAGGGAACTGGGACCGCTGGGAAGTGAGCCGGCAATAACTCGTTTCAAAAGACCCGTCTGCGCCAGGTGATCAATGCCACCAATGCCGTACATATCACCAGCAGCGATCGGATGAACCGAGGTCAGTTCACGCGGACGGCCGTTCTTCCGATAATATTCGCCGACGGCACGCAGAGCCGCATCCGGACAACCTAACCCGCTCGAAGAACTGACCGACACTACTGCTTTATCCGGGATCAATGCGCCCAGCTCTTCAAATGAAATAACACGTGCTCTAGGCATGGTGGAAGAAGAAATACCCAGCGTGCTCGGGAGGAGCCGCTTTGTTGGTCTCTAGATCTGCTAGCCGATAACCGGCGACTCCCGGGAATTTCCCTCGACCTTCCAATTTTAGTGAGGCGCCTGGATGAAAAGTTAACCGCTGGGTTATTCGCGGGAGCCGCCTGTTTGCGAGCCTTCCGGCTGGCATCGATCCTGTCGTCAGATTGCGGCGATTAATTTCGGAACAGGCGGAAGCGGCTCTCCTCCCGAGTCTGGGATAAGCCACGCGACAACGGAGAGATACTGCAGACATACGTGAAACCTCAACTATGATACTTCACCGATACTCGCTGGCCCGTTTTAGCCGCCTCTTTTACCGCTAAACCTACAGCTAACGAGCGAATACCGTCTTCGCCGCTGGCAAATGGCTGCCCTTGCCCGCGAATAGCGCTGTTAAAATGGCGGAGCGAATGGACATATAAATTTTCCCGCGGCCCGACGTCGACTTCCTTGCAAACACCGTCCCGGCAAAAGTATATCTCCCCGACCGGTTCCTGAGTCATCACGTTCTTCGCAATTAGGGAACCTTCAGTGCCATGAACTTCGAGTCCGGTCTGTGTATGTTTGATCGCGAATGAGTCATGGAACATGGCCAGTGTTCCGTTTCGGAAATACATGGCTCCCATGACTGCATCTTCTACATCGCCTTGGCCGAGCCCCTGCTGCGCCGATCGAGCCACCACGTCTTCCACATCGTCATCGAGCAGAAAGTGGAGGGTATCAGCATCATGAACTGTAATGTCGAGAACGACCCCTCCGCCTGCATCTGGTTTAGTCAACCGCCATCCTTGTAAACGAGGTGGGAGATAGACCGCGTGAAACACTCTGGCCGCAAGTGGCTTTCCAATCGCGCCTTGTTTGATCAATTGGCGCATCTTACGGTGGATAACCGCATTCCGGAGATGATGATTGGTACCGAAGACCAGGTTGTTTTGCTTGGCCGTGGCCACCATCGCTTCTGCATCCGTCAATGTCAGCGCCAGCGGTTTATCGGAAAGAACATGTTTCCCGGCATTCGCAGCCGCGATTGCTTGGGTTGCGTGTAATTCGTTAGTCGTACTAATGTAAACGGCATCGACTTCTGGGTCTTGCAGGAACTTCTGCAAATCCTGATAACCTCTGGGTATACCGTTCTCGTTGGCATAAGTTTTTGCGCGGCTAGAACTACTGCTCAAAACCGCTGTCACCTGGCAATCAGGCAAAGCGCGCATTGCCGGAATCATCCGGGTCTTAGCAATATCGCTGGCGCCGATTAAACCCCAGCGGATGGAGGTATTAGGTGGCATTTTAGAGGACGGGTAAGAGGTGATGGGTGAGAAGTGACTGGTGGCAATCAGTAATCAGTGTTTAGTTGATGGTTAGCAAGGTGTTAGTTGGTGGCGCCTATAGGTAGTTACTGATTAGTTATTACTATTTACTGATTACTTTCATTGCTATCGTGCTGCAACTTACCCGTCGACTCCCTTACAACCAGGCGAGGAGAGAGGATCACCTGGCGTAAGGGTGAGCCGGGGTCACGGATTCGGTTGAGGAGGAGATCGGCGGCGGTCTCGCCCAATTTGGCTGGGCTGGTATCGATGGTGGTCAGGCTCCCGGCCCGCGCGTCGGCGATATTGTTGAATCCGACGATGGAGAAATCCCGACCCGGTTCTTTACCTCGGCCCCGGAGTGCTTCGATTGCTCCGAAGGCGACCACATCGTTGAAACAGACGGCCGCGGTCGGTGCCGGAGAGAGCTGCAGAGCTGAAATCAGCGCATGGTAACCGCCTTGTCGAGTTGGCAGTTGCTCTACGAAAAGCTCTTTTCGATACTCAAGGGCATGTTTCTCCAGGCCCCGGCGATAACCTGAGAATCGTTGTTGCGCCGAGGTCAGTTGTGCGGGGCCGCCAATGAAAGCAATCCTGCGGTGACCTAAACCAACCAAGTGTTCGACTGCCAGCTCCGAGCCGGTGACATTATCAGTGCCGGCATAATCGACTCCGTCCATCGGCCTGGTAAACGCAACTATCGGAGGCAACCGCCCTCCGGTGGGCAAGCCGGTTTTCTCCGAACCTTGTGTTGGACAGATTAGAATGCCATCAGCCGGATATTCGGACATCGATCGAAGCAACCGTTGCTGCTTTGCCAGATTTTCCGAGGTGTTACCCAAAATCGTTACCAGGCCGGCTGACCCCAGCCAATCTTCGATTGCCACAATGATCTCGGCAAAAAACGGGTTGGTAATATCCGAAACAATGAGCCCGATCGCATGCGAGCGCTGGCTTCGGAGACTCGCCGCACCACGGTGATAAACATATCTCAACCGATTAATCGACTGCAGAACGCGCTTTCGGGTCGCGGGCGCAACCGAAGGCACGTTTCGCAGCACAAGCGAAACGGTAGCTCGCGAAACCCCGGCATCGGATGCGATGTCGAGCAGAGTGACACGTGGGGGAGAACTCGCGAGCATAGATATCTAGATCGATCTAAAGGCTGAATCAGTAGGAGAAGCGTGCTTCAAGTACGTCTATCTTGTTAGATCGATCTAGTAACAGAAATGCTCCTGTGTCAAACGGAATTTATTGTGCGCCGGCTTAAACGAGGGCTGCACCGTAGCCAATCGACGCTAGATGCCATGGTATTGCCAGGCTGCCCGATCAACAGCAGCCAGACAGCATGAATAATAAAATAACGGCGGCACCTACTGCCATCAGCACAGAACCAGAGCGCCAAAAGGCAAGCAAAACAAAACAGATTGCGATACGGCGAAAATCTCGGCGCTCTGAGACGACTTTTACTCCCATCGGCAAATCCGCGCCGGGTTTGAGCCTAAACCCAGGAGGTCGGAACATAAGCACTGACCATCCAGCTCGTATGCCGAAGCCAAGCGGCCCGAACGCAGCGTGAATCTGCGAGTTGGCAAGCCATCTTTTCGATTCTGTGTACGCACACTCGGGTACACAACGGTCGCTATTGGTTCATCGACCAGGACGCGCCACGGGCCGGGTGCTCACATGATTTGAATAACAATTTAGTATGATGTATTTGTTGTTGAGAAATGCTAGGGCGTCTTTCCGGCAAAACAATCTCCCGGGGTGTAGGCTCAAATC
>JAFAVN010000534.1 GCA_019242435.1 Verrucomicrobiota bacterium
CCCTAGCGCCTGGAGGGGAGCCGCTTTGTAGGTCGCTAATTCCATGAGTAGCTAGCAGGCGGCTCCCGAGAATCGCCCAGGAGTTTCTATCACTCCTAGCTCTGGAGGGGAGCCGCTTTTGCAGGTCGCTGCGCTTCATGAGACAGCAACAGGCGGCTCCCGCGAATCACCCAGCGACTCGACTCGAACCAGGTTGTTTCAGGCCGGATGGCGATGCGGTTAGCCGCTGCTCTTGGGTAGTTTCCGGGAGCCGCCTGTTATTTATCTGAAGAACTGCCCGGCTACAAAGCGGCTCCCCTCCAGTCAGCGCTTGCGATGCTGCTGTGCCCCGCGCCCATCCAGATAACTCGGAACGGACACCTGCCGCCTCTGCCGGTCCGGTTCTTTGGTTGTTTACCCCGGCCTTAAACCCCCGGGCGGAGTCCGGTAGTCTCTTCGGGACAAAGCCCGCCAAGAATGCTGCTTTCCAACGCTCCCAGGTCCTATCCTCTTCCTTTTTTGCAACTTCCCCCCACCGCCCTGTGTACTCCCGATGAAATCATCTTTCAAAGGAAGGACATATGGAAAACAAGATCATCTATTTCTCACCGAAAGCTGCCTTGAGTTCGAGAACCGCTCTGCGCAGCGCAGTTTTGGAAAACGGCGGTCGAGCCGAGACACTTCTAGGGCTCTGGATCGTGGTTTGGGCAGTACTCGCCACCGTCGAATGCATTAGCCAAATCGGACTGGTTCGCCTTTACTAACGTTAAAGCGGCCGCTGTGGCCAAAGCTCAATGGTACATACCGCGCCCTTGCCGCTCATCGGAATCGATGGCCAGGATACCAGCGGTCTCGATGCACGCATGGCAGACGTCCAGGAATTCGAGACTCTCGTTCGCAACTACCAGAATATGGTTTTCTCGGTAGCGGCGAGAATCGTCGGCAACCTGGTCGATGCTCAGGATATTTCTCAAGAGGTGTTTATTCGGGCTTACGATCATTTTGACGAACTGAAAGGGAGCAAAACCGTGGGTGGCTGGCTCAGAACGGTGGCCACGAATCTGGCGATCAATCATTTGAACCGTTACCGGGCGCGCTGGCGTTTCTTTTCCGAGCAAGAAACGGAAATCGATATACCAGCTGCCACCCCACAAACTGACGATCGCCGGGAACTGTTGGAAATCGCGATTCAAAAATTGCCCGATGCCCAAAGAGTTCCTCTGGTGCTTTTCCACTTCCAGGAGCTGTCCTACGAGGAGATCGCCGATAAACTAGGAATCTCGCTGGCGAAGGTTAAAACCGACATCCATCGGGGCCGAGAAAGCTTGAGAAGAATTTTAACGAAAACACCATGAAAGAACCTTCTGAAGATTGGTTGGACGAAGAGTTACGGCGTTTGCCCGATTTGGAAGCACCTCCGGACCTAATGCCGAAAGTGATGGATGCGGTGCAGTCGCGTTCCGCCAGACGCTGGATGACAGCCATGTCCCGGCGTCATCTTCCGTTTCTCCGAAATTCCGGGCTTGGCCTGGCTCTGGCGGTAATGGTTTTGGTCCCGTGGCTGAATCCTGGTCAAGCGGTTCTCGGGTTCTTCAGACAATCCCCATTTTTCAACTTGGTGATCGAGCTTTTAAGCGCTGGGGAGACCATTCTGGCCAACCTTCGGATTTTTAATCTGCCCATCGGATGGCTGATTGGAGTCGTGATTGGAATCAGCTATCTGGCCTGCATTTTCGCCGCCTCGGCTATTCAGCGGCTGGCGAGCACAAAACGATTATGAAGTCTCGAAAGTTTTGCCCGCGAAATAGCCTGTTCTGGTTCGCCCTGTTGTTAATCGGCACGACCATCGCTTCACCGCTATTCGGACATTCCGCTTTACGAATTCGTGATCGAGGCCGGTCCGGCGATTCGGTTATTACCGGGAAAAGCTTTAATTTACCGGCAGGTGAATCGACCTCCGGAGATGTGGTAGTGATTCGCGGGCATGCCCGGATTGATGGCATTGTGGACGGCGATCTGGCACTCATCGGCAGCGACTCAGAAGTCAGCGGTACTGTTAATGGCGATATTGTGGCTATCGCGTCGAAAATTCATTTTTCGCCCGGCGCCGTCGTGAACGGAGATTTCACCTCCTTTCTCTCGGCTGTTCGGGACGACACCAACCTGCATGTAAGCGGCAGTCGAACCAATCTCGACCTGCTTCCTGCCGATACGATCCTGGGCCTCGGCCAATGGGTCGCCGGCACAATTTTACTGTTACGACCTATGTCTCCGGATTCATTTACAAGTTGGCTTTGGGCCTTACTCGTTCTAGGGCTCTGCCTAGGAATCGGGTGGTTGTTCCCGAAACCGTTAGCGGATACCGGCGTGGTTCTCCGAGAACGCGCACCGGCATCGTTTCTCTGTGGTTTGGCGATTGTTCCAGCAGCTGCGCTCTTGAGCTTTCTGCTGCTGATCACGGTAGTCGGAATCTTGGTAATCCCTTTGATATTCGCTGCCATCTTCGCTTTCTCGCTGTTCGGCAATGCGGTCGTGTTCCAGCTGATTGGCCAGCGGCTAGCTCCCCAAATCCGTGCTCAGAAGTACCCGGTGCTGCTCTGGATTGCCCTGGGAGCCGTCGTGTGCTGGGTGTTGTATTGTATTCCGGTGATCGGCTTTCTGGCAGGCAGTGTCGTATTCCTTGCCGGCCTGGGATCGTTCAGTCTTTACTTGATTGAGCGCAGTAAGGGCCGGCCCATTGCCGCGGCCCAGCTCACCAATGGACCAGGTTCCGAAATCCGGCACACCAGTGACGCCGGCCAGGTCGAACCTCCAGCGCCGCCTAAATCACTGCCCGTCATCCGGTGGACACGTTCAACTACTTTCTGGCCGCGACTGGGGGCAAATGTGATTGATTTGCTGATCGTTGCGGCCCTGGTCCACTTCTTGGGTGTACATAGGATCCTGCTACCGGCCTGGGTGCTTTATCGGTTCGCTATGTATGCCTGGCGGAGCGCCACTATCGGCGAAATAGTGCTTAACCTGCGGGTTCAAAAGTTAGACGGTTCACTCGTAACCGGCGACTACGGCACGGCGCTGGTAAGAGCACTATCGAGTCTGCTCTCGTTGTTACCATTGGGGCTCGGGTTTTTCTGGATCCTGTTTGATCCCGCCGGGGAAACCTGGCACGACAAGATCGCCGGGACCCAAGTGGTCTCGAGCCGTCCGCCGGCTCATCCACCGGCCCCGCCGGTGCCCCCCACCCCTAAACCAGAGCCCGGTCCCAGTGAGAAGTGATTGGTGATTAGTGATTCGTGAATGCAAAAGCGGCGTGGCGAATGGCGGTGACCTACCTCGTAATTCGCTCTGCCAAGCCTGAACTTATTAGCCAAGGTGCCACCATGTTCAGCCTCTGGGGGGCAAGGTTCACGACGACTCTTGCTCCCAATTAAAATCCCCACTCGCAACCGGGCGTCCCATGCGCTCTGTTAGTCGGACCCTTGCCTTGCGAATGTACCGCCGATTTTTTTTGCCCGTTGGAATCCTGATGATATCAGCAGCCAAGCTTTTCTCGCAAACTCCGCCACAAGCCCCGCAACATCCGCACCAAATCTCTCAGTGCTCCGTTATCCGTAACGACCCGTTCTTTTGGTTACGCGACCGGAGCAACCCAGACACACTGACCTATCTGAAAGCCGAGAACCGATACGCCGAAACCGTGATGAAACCAGTTGCTGGGTTGGAGCACAAACTCTATCAGGAGATGCGAGGCCGTATCCAGGAAACCGATTCCACGGTCCCTTATCAGGTCGATCAATATCTTTATTACAACCGGACCGAGACCGGGAAGCAGTATCCAATCTATTGCCGCAGACTGGCTGAAGGTCCGGGAGAGGAAGAAGTGCTACTGGATGGAAACGCTATGGCACAGGGACAAGGATACTTCCGTATCGGCGTGCTGGCTGTGAGTCGAGACCAACATCTTCTGGCATATTCAACTGATACCACTGGCCAGGAGAAATTCCTGTTGCGCATCAAGGATCTCGACACGGGGAAACTGCTGCCTGACAGGATACAGAATACCGCGACTTCCGTTGCCTGGACAAACGACGGCCGGGAATTGTTTTATCTTCAATTGGATTCCGCCAACCGTCCTTATCGAGTCTATCGTCACGTTCTCGGTCAGGATTCGAGCAAGGATGAGTTGCTGTTCGAGGAAAAGGACGCGCGATTCGAGCTGGGTTTGCGTAAATCGCGTAGCCGAAGATTCATCTTTTTGGAGTCCGAAAGTGAGACCACGAGCGAGGTTCGTTTCCTGGAAGCAGACGAGCCTAACGCCGACTTTCGGATAGTCAGCCCGCGCCGAGACAATGTTCTCTATCAAATTGACGACTCCGGAGACCGTTTCTTTATAGTGACCAACGACCAGGCGGAGAACTTTAAAATCGTAACCGCCCCCGTGTCCGATCCCGGGCGCGACCACTGGGTTGATTTCGTGCCTTATGATGCCGGTGAACCAGTGGACGCATTGGAAGCGTTTGCTGATTACGTTGCGGTATTAGTCCGCAAAGATGGCCTACCCGCGGTTAAAATCTACGACCTGCCAAGGACGGAAGGGCCCGCGGACATCCCGACAGGAAAGACAAGCGCACCCCTTGATACTGAAGGGAGAGCCTCCCCGCGATTTGGCCGCCTGGTGGCAGGTAAGGACCCGCGCGCTCCAGCGCCAAGGGCTGACCAACACGACCTCCCGGTGAGCCGCTATGTGGACCTCAACCAGCCAACCTATGACGTTGATTTCGGGGACAACCCTACGTTCGACGCCGATAAGCTGCGCCTTGAGTTCAGTTCCTTAGTTACACCGCCGACGATCGTCGACGTAAACATACATACGGGCGCAAAAACTTTGCTTAAGCAGGCACCGGTTCTCGGTGGATTCGAGCCCAGTAATTATCGTGAGGAACGAATCTTTGCCACCGCCGCCGACGGAACCAGGATTCCAGTTTCCCTGTTCTATCGCCAGGGCTTGGCAAAGGACGGTTCCGCGCCGATTTTACTTGAAGGGTACGGCGCTTATGGCTTGACGGAAGATGCTGATTTCAGCTCCAGCCGGCTGGCTCTCGCCGATCGTGGGTTTGTGCTCGCTCTCGCTCATATAAGAGGTGGGGGTGAGTACGGGCATACCTGGTATCATGCGGGGAAGTTGCTCAAAAAGAAAAACACCTTTACCGACTTCATCGCGTGCGCCGAAGAGCTGATACGAGAGAAATATGGCTCTTCGCGGAAACTGGTGATAACCGGTGGCAGCGCCGGCGGATTGCTGATGGGCGCCGTCATGAACCTGCGACCGGAGCTGTTTGCGACCGTGGTGGCAGATGTCCCTTTCGTCGACGTGCTCAACACGATGTCGGATCCCTCGCTGCCCCTGACAGTGACAGAGTACGAGGAGTGGGGTAATCCAAATGACCCGATTTATTTCGACTATATTCGGTCCTATTCGCCTTACGATAACGTTGCCGATAAGCCCTACCCGAATTTGTACGTAATGGCCGGACTGAATGATTCCCGGGTCAGCTATTGG
>JAFAVN010000582.1 GCA_019242435.1 Verrucomicrobiota bacterium
CTTGAAAAAACCGCCAACTGGCCGGCGGCGAAAGCCAAGTTATTTATGAGACAGGACACTAGGAGAGCGGTTTAATCGAGCGGAATCGAAAGGCATCGATGTAGCCAAATATACTTTTCTTGGAGTCGATTTTCGAGAGACTGACAACAGGTGCCAAAAAGTAGTGCGGATTTCAGCCGACAGTGCAGTATCCATTGGCTTGAGTTAAATGACCTCACTTCCCGCAAAGGTGACCGCGATAGAAAATTGAGTGATCAGTATCACGTGATTGTCCGAATCAATAGCAAACACCGATGTTCTTTTAACACTTTGGTTTTCGGAGAAGTTAAACCTTACGGCGCTTCTCTGAACGATGACCGGCTGGACCCCGTGCATCGGGTCATAAGTAGCAGACATACCGTTGGCTTCAAAGGGTTATGAACTTTTATTGGGTCTATGACCTGCCGAACTGGCTATTTGGTTGCCTCACCGTCGTGCTTACAATCGCAATCGGGCTGGGCGGCTTGTACGCGACTCGGAGATGGGTGCGGGGCGTTCATGGCGAGAGACATTCCCACAATGAGGTCGTCGGGTTTTACCTGGGAGCCGTTTGTGTGTTTTACGGTATCACGCTGGGCTTGATTGTGGTCGCGACTTGGCAGAACTACGCCGACGTGGACGCTCGGGTTGGCGAGGAAGCGGCGGCGGTAGGAGCGTTGTACAGAGATGTTAGCAGTTTTCCCGACCCAAATCGTACTGAGTTGCAAGCAGATTTGCGCCAGTACGTTCTCCAGGTGATTAACGTTGCCTGGCCCGAACAACGGCGAGGTATCGTCCCACAGGAGGACGGTGTCACACTGAGCAAATTTCAGACGCATCTCGCTCAATTAGAGCCGATGACTGAAGCCCAGAAAGCGATTTACGCGGAAACCTACCGAGGGTTTACGATGGCCGCCGAATTGCGGGGCAGACGATTGCAAGGCGTAGGTGCCGGTCTGCCCTGGCCAATGTGGACCACCTTATTGGTCGGCGCTTTGCTCACGACGGCGCTGACCTGGTTCTTTGATATGAGAAGTGAGAGCATGCACTGCTGGATGACAGTGATGCTCTCCGCGCTTCTGGGACTATTAATTTATCTGTTGGCCGCACTCGATAATCCCTTCCGCGGGGAAATCAGTGTTCAACCTCAACCATTTCAACTTATGTATTCGAGGCGGATGCTGGGCGGGGAATGATCTCGACGCTCCATAACGAACGAACAACGTTTCACGCGCCGGCTCTCGGAGGGCTTAAATTCTACAGCGGTTCTCTTTGCGGCTCAAGATTAAGGCCGCGACTACGAATTCTCGACGGCCTTAAAAGCGCCATCCGCAGCGCGGTTAACCTGAATTTCAAATGCCTTTTGGCTAGGTTATCTGTAAGAGGCTTATTTGTTAGCGCAGATCATAAATCCTGAGCCGCGGCCGCTTTCACAGTGTTTCCCCCGCGGCGAGGTTATTCGGCCCAATCGGAATCCGTGTGCACGGCGGTCCCACTCGATTCTATTCTGCATTCTTTACGTTCTCTTTTGAGCCTATTATCCTGGCGACCGCTAATGCACCTCGAAAAGTCACTCTTTCTCTGCTTCCTGCTGGCTCCGTTCCCGAACCGCATGTTCGCTGATGAAGGCTTATGGTTGTTCACTGATCCTCCAACCAGCCAGCTTCAGAACAAATATCACTTTACGCCGACACCGGCGTGGCTTGATCACCTGCAGAAGAGTTGTGTCCGCGTCGGTGACGAAGGCAGCGGTTGCTTCGTCTCGCCGGACGGCCTCGTTTTAACGAATCAGCATGTCGCCGCTGCCTTTCTGCAAAAACTTAGTGACGCCAGCCACGATTATTTAGCCAACGGATTTTACGCTCCAACCCACGAGGACGAAAAACGCTGCCCGGACCTGGAGCTTAACGTGCTAATGGCGGTTGAGGACGTCACGGATCGGATAAACGCAGCAGTCACTCCGGGGATGGAGCCCGAGCAAGCGTTTGCCGCACGGCAGAAGGCGATCGCCGAAATCGAGAAGGAGTCAGACAATGCGTCCGGATTGCACAGCGAGATCGTTACGCTCTATGGAGGCGCGAGCTACCAGCTTTACCGGTATAAGCGCTACACGGACGTTCGCTTGGTGTTTGCTCCGGAAAAGCAGGCGGCGTTCTACGGCGGTGACCCCGAGAACTTCGAATATCCGCGTTTCGACCTGGATATTGGTTTTTTCCGGGCTTACGAGAACGGTAAACCCGCTCACGTAGAGAATTATTTGAAGATCAACCCCGACGGTCCTGCGGCGAACGATTTAGTATTTGTTTCGGGTAATCCCTACCAGACCAACCGGCAGTTGACGGTAAGCGCATTAACCAATTGGCGCGACTTCAGGCTTCCGCTTTATGCGCAGGTCCTTTATCGGCAAGAGGTCCTGTTCAGCGCTTTTGGGGCGCGTTCGCTTGAAAATGAGCGCCGAGTTGCCGCTGATCTATTTATAGTTCAAAACGACCGCAAATGGGCTGCCGGCGCGCTGGATACGCTCCTTGATCCTGCGTTCTTCGAGAAAGCCTTTCAGAGCGAGAAAGTGTTCCGGGCTGAGTTGGCTTCCCTTGTTTCACACCGCGCCGGCGGCGGTGCGGCTGGTCAGACGGCGTTGCAAGCTTTCAATCGTATTGCCCAGGCAGAAGGCGACATTGCTCAGTCTCTCAACAAGTACGCTTTCTTTGAGGGTGTTCCGTCGGTTACCCCGCAAGGCTTCGACAGCGAACTTTTCTATATCGCTCGGACACTGGTGCGAGCGGCCGAGGAACGATCAAAACCGAATGGCGACAGGTTACCGGAATTCCAGGATTCAAACCGAGTGACGCTTGAGCTCCGTCTATTCTCCGATGCGCCGATGTACGATGATGTCGAAGCGCTCAAGCTGGGCAGCTCGCTGACTGATCTGGCGTGTCGATTCGGTCCTGCCAATCCCCTCGTTCAACAGATTCTCAGGGGCAAATCGCCGCAGGAACGCGCTGTTGAGTTCGTGACCGGCACAAGACTAAAAGAGGTAGCAGTCAGGCGGCAGCTTTACGCCGGCGGCGCCAGCGCATTGAAACCAAGCTCGGATCCAATGTTGGCTTTGGCTGCACTGGTTGATCCGACAGCGCGCGCCGCGCGCAAGGTTTTTGATGATGTCAAAGAAACAGAACGCGAGGCATATGCCGATATCTCCAGGGCGCGCTTCGCCCTGGAGGGGCATGCGGCCTATCCGGACGCCACGTTCACTCTCCGGCTTTCCTATGGCCCGGTAGTTGGTTATGAGGAAAATGGACATTTTATTCCGCCATTCACAAGCTTTGGAGGCCTTTGCCGGCAGGCTGCCGAACATCAGAACCGGCCGCCATTCAATCTCACAAAATCCTGGCAAAACCGTCAGAAACGGTTAGATCCCCAAACCAAATTCGACTTTGTTACGACTGCGGATACGGCGGGCGGCAACAGCGGCAGTCCGGTTGTAAATGAAGGGGGGGAATTTGTCGGCATCCTCTTCGACACTAACATCCAGTCGCTGGCCTGGGAGTTCGCATACGATGACAGGCAGGCAAGATCTGTCTGTGTTGACGCTGCCGCTATTCTCGAGGCTCTCGATAGAATCTACGACGCGAAGGCGCTTGTTAACGAGTTGAGCGACGAGTCGGCGACCCGTCATTAACCCCGGCACATTGGCGGGCGGGTTTTCCTTTGCCGGGCTTTTCACCTGGGTGACCGGTTCGCCGATCGTCTTCATGAAAGGTTTCCGCCTGAGCCTGCAGATTTACAGCCATTCGTTCGAAAACAGATTCCGGCAGTTCAAACATTTAGCGAGTACCGGCAATTAAGTCGTGTTTTTTGAAACTTATATGCACCGAATCAAATCGTGTTTGCTTTTCTGGCCGTG
>JAFAVN010000586.1 GCA_019242435.1 Verrucomicrobiota bacterium
GCCGGAGTTCGGAGCCAGGCTCTTCCGCGGTGAGAACGACTGAACTGCCGACGGCTACAATCGGCAACCGAGCGGCGGCCGTTGCCCGCTTCACTCGCTCGCGGTCCGCAGCCGATAGGGAAGAGTCAAACAGCTTACCGTCAATAACTCGCAGTTCGACGCCGGCATAGCCCAAGGAGCTACCAAGCGATACAGCCTCTTCTAAGGTTTCGTCCGCGAACGCCAAAGTGCTGAAAGCAATGCGCAGTGGGGTGGCCATTTGGTGAGAGATGGAAAATGAGAAGTGATGAGTGAGAGGTAGCGCAAGCTTACGGCTCGAGGTTCGAGGTGCAAGGTGGAAGAGTGGAAGGATGGAAGGGTGGAAGGATGGAAGACTGGAAGGGGTGGAAGGGTCGGCTCCGTAGGAGCCGGATATTTATAGGGACCCGCGGAAAATAGAAACAGCTCATAGGAGCGGCATCCGGTCGTGCTATCAATTGCCGCAGCCGGAAATTTGATCGCGCTTCTGACGGAGCTGGTTCTATTTTTCGATCGCGGCAGCCCGGAGGGACAGATCGATGTAGCCAGACACGGAGTGCCTGGGAAAGGCTTCATTCCTCCATCACTCCAATACTCCACCACTCCGTTTGGACGGCGATTCAAAGCCGTTCGACTTGCACCAGACCAAGAACCGATCAACATGTGGTGCGAAAACCTCCCGCTCATGAACAGGACAATGCCCGCAGTTGTTAACTATGCCCCGGAACCTCACAGTGTGGAGCTTCGCGAAGTTCCGGTGCCAGAAATCGGTGACGACGACGTATTGTTAGCGGTTCAGGCGGTCGGCGTGTGCGGCACGGATATTCATGTGGCTTACGGACAGCACCGCGGAAAAATAAACTATCCCGTGATATTAGGTCACGAGTTCGGCGGCGTAATCGTCAAAACCGGCAAGAACGTTCACGGTTTCAAGGAAGGCGACCGAGTGGTCAGCGAAACTGCGGCTGTGATCGATGAAACATCCCCTTTCGTTCACCGCGGCCTGTATAACCTCGATCCCGGCCGGCGTGGGTATGGGTTTGGAGTTGACGGAGCAATGACTCACTACACCAAAGTTCCCCAACGCATTCTGCATCATATTCCGGACACGCTCTCCTTTGAAGTCGCAGCCCTGACTGAGCCTTGCTGCGTCGCTTATAATGCCACGTGCGGCAACGTCCGTATTTTCCCCGGCGACGCGGTAGCGGTCATTGGACCCGGACCTATCGGTCTCCTCTGTGCCGCCATGGCAAAGCTGGCGGGCGCCGGAGATCTCGTTGTTATCGGCACTCCTGCCGACGCGCGCCGATTGCAGATAGCCGGGCAGATTGGCGCGTCTGCTACTCTCGGCGCTCAAGGCGAAGATATCGTCGCGTGGACTCGATCACTGCGTGACGGATACGGTTTTGACGTAGTGATCGACGCTGCCGGGGTTTCCCCCACCCTGAAGGTCGCCCTGGATATTGTCCGCCCGGCGGGCCAGATCAGCAAGGTGGGTTGGGGACAGCAACCGTTCAATTTTTCCC
The DNA here is from genome assembly GCA_019242435.1 of Verrucomicrobiota bacterium. GTDB lineage: Bacteria > Verrucomicrobiota > Verrucomicrobiia > Chthoniobacterales > JAFAMB01 > JAFAVN01. The sequence continues at coordinate 1,545 of JAFAVN010000586.1, forward strand.
TCGATCCGTTAGTTCACAAAGCAGTGACGTTGCAGGGCAGCTTTTCCCATAACTGGCCTATCTGGGAGCGAGTCATCTTTTTGCTGGCCTCGGGTCAATTAGATTTCGGTAAAGAGTTCAGTCACATTTTCCAATTGGCCGAGTGGCACGAAGCATTTGCAGCCATGCACTCCGCCGAAATCGTAAAGGCGGTTTTGCTTCCCTGGGTCAAGGAGAACGCCGGGAATGCTGTAAGCGCCGATAGTGCCGACAATACGGTGAACGCTGAACGCCAAACGCCAAACGCTGAACGCCGAACTGGAAATTAAGATGGAAGTTCGTGTTGATAATAAGGTTCTATTGGTCACGGGGGCGGTGCAGGGTTTGGGGCGAGGAATAGCGGTTGAAGCCGCGCGCTCGGGAGCGGCGGCGATCGTTCTCACTGATCGCAAAAACCAGTGCAGTGAGGAAGTTGTCTCCGAGATATCGAAACTAGGGGCGAAAGCGACTTTCATCGCTGCTGATCTCACGGATCCGGACGCGCCCGCAAGAATTGTATCTGAAGCCGTCGATGCGTTTGGCAGACTGGACGGGTTGGTTAATGCGGCGGGGCTTAGCGATCGAAGCTCTGTGCTTGAGGCGGACCCTGCTTTTTTCGACGTTCTCTTCGCCGTAAACACGCGTGCACCGATGTTTCTGATGCAGGGTTTGATTCGCCATCTCGTGGAACGCAAGGCGCCGGGTGCGATCGTCAATATCTTGTCGTTCCAAGCTCATGGAGGCGGCGTTAATCTGGCAATTTACAGTGCTAGTAAAGCTGCGTTGTCTCTTCTCACCAAGAACGCTGCTTATGCGCATCGAAATCACCGGATTCGCATTTGCGGCATCAACCTTGGCTGGGCGGATACGCCTGGGGAGCGGGAGATGCAGGCGGTCAAACTGGGAAGAGGCGAGGAATGGCTGGTGGAAGCTGAGAAGGGGATGCCGTGGGGTCGCCTAATCCAGCCGGAAGATGTCGCCCGCCTGGCGTTGTTCCTGCTCAGCGATGTTTCGATTCCGATGACTGGCGCGGTGATCGACCAGGTGCAAAACGCCGTGCTCGGGGTTCACGAGTAGCCGCGTGCCGGTGTATCGGCGTGTCGGCGCGCCGGCGTTGCTCATGGGCAACGCCCACACGCCCATACGCCGACAGGCGGTAGGTTAGCAGGCAATATCACCGGCGTAGTTACAATTTCTGGATGATGACTTTTCATTACTTGTATTCCATCGACTAATGGATAGAGATATGGCCTGCGGTCCGAGCGATTCGGGTCGCTCCCCCAGAAAAGACAATGAATTTGGCACATTTCGCCACTCGTACAGTGGCTGTTGCTTCGTTAGCATGCGGGCTGTTGCCAGCTAGGGCGCTGGCCGAACCTAAAACCAACCTACTTAATCAATGGAGCGAGGGCTCCGACGCGGCCGCGATCGCCAAGCTCGGCGATATGTTCAGGGCGGCAGGCGGCCAATGGGAGGCGACTTCCATTGCCGGACATACCGCCAATACTCTGGCAAAGCTGCGCGCCGATGTCGTATCCGGCAACCCGCCACCCGCGGTGCAACTGAAGGGCCCGGAAATCGCGGAGTGGAACGCCACCGGCATGACAATGAATCTGGACGAGATTGCCCAGAAGGAGGGCTGGGATAAGACGGTTGCACCTGAGCTTTTGCCAGTAATGAAGCCCAAGGGCTCCTGGGTGGCGGTGCCGATGAATATCCATCGCATTAACTGGATGTGGGGCGGCAAGAAAGCGCTGGACAAAGCCGGTATCACGGCCATGCCGGCCACCTGGGCAGAATTCAACGCTGACTGCGAGAAACTGAAGTCGGCGGGCCTTATTCCGATCGCGCATGGCAGTGCTGATTGGACCGATGCCACGACGTTCGAGATTGTGGTTTACGGCATGGATATGGACCTGTTCAAAAAGGCTTTTGTGGAAGGGAACACGGACGCAATGCGCAGTGATGGAATGATCAAGGCATTCGAGCAATTCCGGAAAATGATCAACTGGATGGATCCGGGCATCTCGAGCCGTACGTGGGACGCAGCGGCTAATATGATGCTCACCGGCAAGGCCGGTTTCTTTTTTATGGGCGACTGGTCGATCGGCACTTTCAATGCCGGCGGGTTCAAACCGGGCGTTGACTATGAATGCGCGCAAGCGCCGGAAGACAATGGTAAGCCGGGCTTTATTCTCAACAGCGATTCGGTTGTCTTCTTTAAGCAAAAAGATCCCGATTATCTGGCCGGCTCGAAGCTACTCGCCCATCTCATTATGTCGAAAGACTTCCAGATTATCTTTAATAAGGCCAAAGGATCGATCCCGGCCAGGCTGGATATCCCTCTGGACGGCTTCAATCCTTGCCAGCAAAAGTGTCAGCAGGATCTCCAGGCTGCGATTAAGGCCGGCACGTTGGTACGCAGTTTCGCTCACAATATGACCATTCTGCAGAAGTATCGGGGCGCAGCGATGGAGGTAATCACCGAATTCGTGAACACGCCTAACCTATCGGCGGAGGATGCTGCCAAGCGATTGGCGGAGTCGGTCGAGGCGCAAAAGTAACGTAAGAACGCCGTGAACGCCGTCAACGGTCCCCAGGCGCGCTGGCGCTCGCGGATATATTCACGACCGTTCTCGGCGTTCACGCGCGTTCGCGGCGTTTCTCACTACCATGTCGGTTGATTCTGTGACGTTAACGTCCGTTAAGGACCCGCCGAAAACGAGGCGATCTATCCGCGAGCGGTTGACGTCCTTTCTGCCGCAACTGGTGCTAGCGCCCTCGCTTCTGGCAACGCTGGTCTATGTGTTTGTCTTTTGCGGCTGGACAATCTGGATCTCGCTATCGAACTCCTCATTGTTGCCCGATTATTCTTTCGCCGGATTCCATCAATACGTGGAATTGTGGAGCAACCTGCGCTGGAACATCGCCTATACTAACTTGTTCGTATTTAGTGCGCTGTATGTCGTGGGGACAATGGCGATCGGGCTCTTGCTCGCAATCCTGCTCGACCAGCGGGTTCGAGCCGAGGCGGTGTGGCGCACGATCTATCTCTATCCATTGGCGATCTCCTTCGTGGTAACTGGTACGGTCTGGCGTTGGCTGCTCAGTCCGTCGACCGGAATCGAGAGCCTGATGCATCAAATGGGTTGGGCCAGTTTCAAGTTCGACTGGCTCGTTCAAAGGGAGATGGCGATCTATTGCGTAGTGATCACCGGTGTCTGGCAAGCGTCAGGTTTCGTGATGGCATTGTTCCTCGCCGGCCTGCGCTCGGTCGATCCCGACCTGGTCAAAGCGGCGCAGATCGATGGCGCCAGCATGCCACGGATTTATCGACGCATCATCCTGCCGGCGATCGCGCCCATTTTCGTCGCCGTGCTGGTGGTGCTTCTCCAATTCGCTATCAAGACCTTCGACCTGGTTCTTGCATTGACCCAAGGCGGCCCTGGAATAGCGACCACCGTACCGGCGATTTATGTTTATGATCTCTTATTCCAGCGTGGCCAAATGGCCGAGGGAGCAGCGGCTGCCATGATGATCCTCTTTGCGCTTTCCTTGGTGCTGGTGCCGTACACGATCTGGCTCAATTTGCGTCAACGGAGGGAGGCTCGCCGTGCCTGAAACTGTTGCGTATGATCCACTGGGCCCGGCCGGCACCTGGCGCCGCCACCAGGCGAAACTCATCATCTATGCGATACTGACCCTGTTCGCGCTCATCTACATATTGCCGCTGTGGGTGGTGATCATGAATTCGTTCCGCGATCTTGGCGACATCAGCCGTAACGGCCTGATTGGCCTACCCCATAGTTTCTCGTTAAATTACTGGTCGTTAGCGTGGAGCAAGTTTTGTGTTGGCGGTACCTGCGAAGGGATACAGCCTTTCTTTTTCAATTCGGTTGCGATGGTCGTGCCCGCGACCATTATCTCAACCGCCATCGGCTCAATTAATGGCTATGTTATATCGAAGTGGCGCTTCACCGGCTCGGAAGTTCTGTTCGGCGTGATGACACTCGGCGTTTTCATGCCTGGCCAGATGGTTCTCTTGCCGTGGGCACGCGTGCTGGGCTGGCTCGGCTTGACTAACACGACTGCCGGTCTCGTGTTGATCCACTGTGTACAGGGATTGAGCTTCACCACGCTGTTTTGCCGTAACTATTATGTCAATATCCCCGACGACCTGGTCAAAGCTGCGCGCATCGACGGCGCCGGTTTCTGGCGGATCTTTCGTAAGATCATACTGCCGTTGTCGCCGCCCATCCTGATCGTCACCGTGATTTGGCAATTCACCAATATCTGGAACGAATTCCTCTTCGCCGTCATCTTTTCCTCAGGCACCCACCAGCCGATCACGGCAGCATTGATCGCGCTGAGTGCCGGGGGAACCGCGGTACATCAATACAATGTCGAAAGCGCCGCCGTGTTGATTGCCGCGTTGCCGACACTCCTTATCTACTTTTTCGGCGGCCGCTATTTTCTGCGCGGCCTGACCCAGGGCGCCATTAAATAAATATGTCCTCCCTCACGATTCGTAACCTAAAAAAGTCATTCGGCTCAGTCTCCGTGCTGAAAGGAATCGACCT
>JAFAVN010000267.1 GCA_019242435.1 Verrucomicrobiota bacterium
TTTCAAAATGGATTCACCACGCTTTGCCATCTGAAAATGATGCTCGTTGCCGTCTAAGATCAGGGCAACATGGCAAAGCTCCGGGTCCGCCGGGGCCGAGGTGTCGTTGCCTTGGCGGATCTTTCCAGAAGTAAAACGCTCGATCCGAATTTGGTTTTCTACGAAACCGGCTGCGAGCAAACCGCTCTTGACCTCGCTCGCCATTGATCCCGGTCCCGAGACAAAAGCGGTGTCGATATCCGCGGTGCAAACCCAGTATCGTAAGAGTTCGCGGCATCTCGATTTGTCGATTCTTCCACACAGCAGATCGCTGTCCTGCCGTTCCTGGCTGAGAATATATACGAGTGTGAATCGATCGATGAACCGGTCTTTCAGGTCGGCCAATTCGTTCCGCAACATGATAGCGCCTGTCGTTCGATTACCGTAGAACAGCGTAAATTGAGCTTCCGGATCCCCTTGCAGCAGTGATTTGATCACGGAATAAACCGGGGTTATTCCGCTACCCGCAGCGAAGGCGATAAAGGAACGGTTTGGAGAAAGCGAGCGTCCAAAGCGGCCGGCCGGCGGCATAACTTCCAGGACCGTTCCGGATCGTAAGTGGGCGAATGCCCAGTTTGAAAATAAACCGCACGAAGCTCGTTTTATGGCAATTCGCAAAACGCTATCCTGTACAGCCGCACAGATCGAATAAGAACGGCGGACCTCGGCACCGGCGATATTGGTACGCACAGCCAGGTATTGGCCAGGCTCGAACCGGAATATCGCCTTCAATGCTTCCGGCAGATCAAATGTTACCAGGAGAGCCTCAGCCGTGTCCAAGCGCACGTCGTTCACAGCCAACGGGAAGAACTGGTTGGCCGAGGTACCATGCGTCTCTGCTGCACTGGTAGTAACTAGTGACATTTAAAATAGTCGAAGGGTTCGCCACAAACGCGGCAGACATAAAGCGCCTTGCACGGTGTAGAACCGAAGCGACTAATCATTCTAGTATCACGGGAGTCGCATCGAGGGCAGGGAACCACCGGGGCGTCGATCGACTTAATGGCAACACATGCCAGATGCCTCTGGGGCATTAAAGAGGTAGACGCCATCGGAATCGGGGGAACGATCCCGTACTCACGCAGTTGACGCCGTCCTTTCTCTGAAATCCAGGCAGAGGTCCAGGCTGGGGAAAGTCGAGTCTCAACTGTAGCCCGATCAATCCGGTGTAGCTGCAATGCCTTTAGAATATCTTCTTTGATTACCTCATTGGCCGGGCACCCGGAATAGGTAGGAGTCACCGTAACCACTAATCCGTAAGCTTTTTCGTCGTTATTCCACCTCACGTCTCGAACAATACCCAGATCGACTACCGATATCACTGGGATCTCAGGATCCTTTACTTCGTCTAACCAATCCCAGATCTCTCTTAAGCTCGGTCGACTTGGGCTCATGTAATTTACCATTGCGCGTCGGGATAAATCCGTCGCAAAAACTGCATTTCTCCCACCAGATATCCCATGGATTCACCGTGCGCGCCTTGTTTGCCGCCGGTCTGCATCCAAATCGATTCTGGCAGTTGCAGAGTTGCCTGCTTGAATATGGAATTGACCTGATGCAACCAGATGATTTGGAGCCGGCTTAAATCGGGCGCAACTCGATCGCGGAACATTTCGGCATCAACCGTATCCGGAGCGAACAATTCGCCGGTATAACACCAGAGATCACTAATTGCCTGTTGTATCCGGCGATGACTTTCGGCCGTACCATCGCCTAATCGACAAACCCAAGCGGTACTATGGCGAAGATGATATGCCACTTCCTTGAACGCCATTTCGCTGATACCTCGAACCCGTTGATCCGTCGAGGCGACCAATTCATTTAGCAGTAAATAGTGGAAGCTATCGAAATAAAATTGGCGTGTGATGGTATATCCGAAATCATGATTCGGTTGTTCAACCAGAAGAACGTTGCGAAATTCGTTTTGATCACGGAAGAAGGCGAGAGCGTCGGCCGAACGCTGCTGAGCATCGAGTTCGCTGGCATATTCGAACCAAAGTTGGGCCTGACCAATCAGGTCCAACGCGATATTGGTCAAGGCCATATCCTCCTCCAGTTCCGGTCCGCGGCCGCACCACTCGGCTAACCGTTGCCCCAGGACCAGGCAGTTATCCGCTAATCGTAACGCGAAGTCGAATCGTGACTGGTCAGGTTGCGGAACGGCAATGGGCTCGCTCATAAACCGGCTTGCTACAAATGTTTCGTTTCCGGCGGCACGTGGTAGAAAGTGGGATGCCGATAAACCTTGTTCTTGGCAGGATCGAACAAAGTGCCTTTGTCCTCAGGGTCACTGGCATACAGATCGGCCGATCGTACCACCCATATGCTGATTCCTTCATTCCGGCGCGCGTAAACATCGCGGGCGTTTTCAATTGCCATTTTGGGATCGGCAGCATGGAGGCTACCGACATGTTTGTGCGCCAGTCCATTCTGGCTCCGGATGAAGATTTCCCAAAGCGGCCACTCAGTCATGGTGAAGGGGAATAACAGATACCAAATAGTAGATAGCAGAGGGTAAATAGCCACGCGCCTCTGGGCGACGCGCCGCTGGATGTTCTTGGGTAATGCTCATCTTGTATGTCTGTTAATTTTCTCTGCTATTTGCTAACTGCTGTCTGCAATGCTTTTTGGTGTTTCTCTGCATAGGCAGCGGCTGCCTCCCTCACCCAGGCCCCATCCTCATGGGCGCGAATTCGAGCCCTGAGGCGCTCGCGGTTACAGGGCCCGTTGCCTTTGACTACGTCATAAAATTCTCTCCAATCGATCTCACCGAAATCGTAATGACGAAGTTGCTCGTTCCACTTTAAGTCGGGATCGGGTATTTTCAGGCCGAGGTAATCGGCTTGTGGAACAGTCTGATCAACAAAGCGTTGTCGAAGTTGATCGTTTGTCAGCAGTTTGATCTTCCAGCGGACTGACTCGGCGGTATGAGGAGACTGGGCGTCAGGCGGTCCAAACATCATCAGGGAGGGCCACCACCAACGGTTCAGGGCGTCCTGTGCCATGGTACGTTGAGCAACGGTGCCGCGAACCAGGGTGTTTAAGATTTCAAAGCCCTGGCGGACGTGAAAACTCTCCTCTTTACAGATTCGGATCATGGCCCTGGCGTACGGCCCATAGGAACAGCGGCACAATGGGATCTGATTCATGATAGCCGCGCCGTCGACTAACCAGCCGATCGTGCCGATATCGGCCCAGGTAAGGGTGGGGTAATTGAAGATACTGGAGTACTTAGCCTTTCCGGCCAACAACTGGCTTACTAGTTGTTCCCGGGTTATACCGAGGGTTTCAGCTGCCCCGTACAGGTAAAGGCCGTGTCCGGCTTCGTCTTGGACTTTGGC
>JAFAVN010000476.1 GCA_019242435.1 Verrucomicrobiota bacterium
CCGGATGCGACCGTGATAAGATAAGGATTCAGCGGACGGGAATACCCACCTCAGAATTTGCCTATCGGATGCGACCGTGTCCTGCTGATGGATGTTTCCAGGTCTTGCAAGCTTGCCGGCTCATTGAAAAAAAGGGGCTGGAAGTAACTCTGAACGCGTTCGCGCGGTTTCTTTCAAAACGGCCAGGCTCCCGTCTCGTTTTCGCCGGTGACGGACCGTTACGAGAGCGACTGGAGCAACGCGCCGGAGAGCTAGGTGTTGGAAATCGAGTAACATTTACCGGTTTTGTAGGGAAGGACCAGCTTCTCGAGAAATATTACGAGAGCCATCTCTTTATTCATCCGAGCGAAACGACCCCGTCCGGCGACACAGAAGGAATCCCCAACAGCTTACTGGAAGCAATGGCGACCGGCTTGTGCCCGATCGCCACGGATCACAGCGGTATCCCGGAAGTCATCCGGCATTTGGAAAACGGTGTTTTGGTGAAGGAGCGCGATACTGATGCCGTTTATCATTGGATGGACCGTCTCACGGAAGACTGGGGACAAGCACAGGAACTGGGCCGGCGCGCGGCGGAAACAATCAACCGTGATTTCGAATTGGCAGCACAGATCCGGAATCTGGAATCGATTTATCTGGAGTTAATTGCAAGGAGCACCCGATCCGGAGGTCATGGAGATTGAGCGTTCTTGTTCTCGAGAGACAGGGGACGATAGTTGCTACTTTTTCGACAGCCTTTTTGGTCCCTATCGGAAAGGCGCTATTCCCTCTAATTCCATTCGATTCCAAATGGCAACAAAGCGTACACTCCAAGTGGGTCATTGAAATCAGCGAACTTTCGCAAGCTCGCCTCCAGGAACTGTAACTGCCGATTGACCGGATCAACTTTCGACACCGGTGGCCGTTCCGTACCGCTCAATGCCTTTTGAATGGCTTCGCCCAGATTCCGCTTGGCGGGATACTCGATAACCCGAGGCTGCTCGCCCAGATGCGTTAGTTCAGCCGCATATGCGACCGCAGATGCCAAGCCTCCGATTTGATCGACCAGACGTAATTTCAGCGCTTCGTCACCAGACCAGACTCGTCCTTGGGCGATCTCGTTAACTTCATTTACCGGAATATTCCTGCCCGCCGAGACGCGCTGGAGAAACTCCTGATAAAATTGATCGATGTATTTCTGAATCACCGACATCTCGTCCGGGGTCTTTTCCCGGAATGGGGTGATCAGATTGGAATAGGGAGTGGTGGATACGGAATCCCAGGTGATCCCAATGTTAGTAAAGAGCTTCTGAACATTGGGAAACAACCCGAATACTCCGATACTGCCGGTGATCGTGGTAGGCTCGGCGAAGATCCGATTTGAGGCAGTCGCTATATAGTAGCCTCCGGAGGCAGCAAGCGTACCCATAGAGACGACCACTGGTTTCGCCTTTCGCGCAGCCGCGAGCTCTCTCCAAATCACCTCCGATGCCGCTCCGCTGCCACCGGGGCTGTTGATCCGCAGAACAATCGCTTTGATCTCTGGATCCAACCTGAATTTACGGATCTCTCTTGCTAGTTTGTCACCTCCAACATTAGATGTGCTGCCCTCGCCATCTACGATGACACCCTCGGCGTATACGATCGCAATCTTTGGTCCTTTTTCCGTCGTCGCGCCCTGGTTTTGATCTAACGCCGCAACGTATTTCTGAACTGAAATCTGCCGAAATGTGTTGTTTGCAGTATCGGCAGAATAGCGAGTTTTCAGCTCTTCCATGAGGTCCGTAAGTGACTTCAATCCGGTAACCAGTTTCTCCCGTCGCGCGGTTTCTCCATCAATGAGTCCGGACTGTGATAGGAGCTTCTGCAACGTACCCGGATCCAGATGCCGAGCTTGCTCAATGTCAGTGGTGATATCGTGCCAGAGGTCGCCTAGTAGCGCCTCTGTCTGTTCCCGGCTTTCGGGACTCATTTTGTCCAGAATGAAGGGTTCAACGGCAGACTTGTACTTACCTACCCGTGACACCTGTACCTCGATTCCATACTTCTGAAATGCATCTGCGTAATAAAGCTGGCCGGTCGACAAACCCTGCACCAACATAGGGTCTTCCGGATCGAGATACAGGTTGTCCGCGACCGAAGCCAGGTAGAACGTCCGCGTGCTAGGCGCCACCAGGTAGGCATAGATCGGCTTCTTTGATGTTTTGAAGTTAACCAAGGCATTCCGAACTTCGCGGAGAGCGGGGTAGCCCGAGGAATAGTCAACGGGAAAAGCGTTCCCGGTAATCAAGATGCCCGAAATCCGGTTGTCTTTCGAGGCTGCGGAAATCGCGCGCAACGTGTCCCTCAGCGTGACCCTTTTCTCTTCCCCGCCGGTCAAGGCGTCAACCAACCCGGAGGTGTCAAGCCGGAGGGGTGCGTCAGTGATCGGATCCGAAAGGTCTAACACCAACACCGTCCGATTCTGAATCGCAGCCGGTTTTTCAGAAACCACTAGAACGGCCACCACCAGAATCAGAAGGATGATACCAGCGCCTACCAAAAAACAGAGACCGGCAATGGTACCAAAAAAAGATGCAAAGAAGCTTTTCATAATGCCCGTTGGTTGATTTTCGCGGCTCACCTGACTCTGAGCCGGTTCTGTCTCGGTGTTCTTTGACATACCGAGATCTGTATCAAGCCAATCGATGCGATTTCGTTGAAATCAAGCTCATTTGTAGCGGTGTGGGACTTTGCCACGAAGCGGCTATAGAACATCGCCCTGGGCTAGGTTCTGTAGCCGCTTCGCAGCAAAATCCGACCGCAACAACTCCCGGCAGCGCGTTTTCCAGCGTCTGCCGGGAGGAGGGCCCTGGGGGTATGGCGGAAGCGGCTTCTCAGGCCGTTACTACTGCAGTGTCAGCACGAAATAATCGATTCCGACCAGGTAGCTGGCCGAGGCAGTATTTTTCCCGGTGACCGTAAACGTCAATTGATTTGCCCCTGCAGCTAGCGGCACCGCTCCGAAGTCGACGGAGGGGTTGACCGTCACGCCCGTGGCATTGTACCCGTCGAACGGCTGGCCAACGTTGGTACCATTAACCGAGAGCGCCACGATGCCGTAATCAGGCGCCTTGGTCATGGCCGCTGATATGTCATAGGTCCCGGCCTGCGGTACATTGATCGTGAGCACCATAGAGGCTCCGGCCTGCCTCGCCACGAACCAAAGTTGAGCGTTTCCAGACCAAATTACACCGCAACAATTCCCTTGCACGACGACCGGTTGGGTCCCGGTAGCGGTTGGAACCAAACTCTCCCCTTCAATCTTGATCGCTTCGCCAGTAATCCCGCTAACCACCCCTGATAACGGACCGACACGCCCGGCTCCGTCA
>JAFAVN010000072.1 GCA_019242435.1 Verrucomicrobiota bacterium
GCGCATCAGTGTTGGCGGCGGGCTCTCGCGCCTCGTACTAGGAACCTTCGTTAAAGCGGCTAGAGAAATGCACGAACATGGGTCTTTCACCTGGGTGCGCGAGATGATTGACATGACCGATCTGCGGAAAATGCTCAGCAGACGTTCCGAGTGAGGTATTCGGGCTTGCATAGAAGAGCGGCCTGGCCGACATAGCCAGAGCTAAGTCGTGTATGGACGCCCAAGGCCGGTAGGGCGGGGCTCCGGGTTAACCCAATTGCTTCTCGGAACCGAGCATGTTTTTCGCCCTTGGTGCGCTGTACCGAGAAGCGGCCGAGCCGCCTCCCATCGCCTATCCCTGTCCTCAAGGCCGGCGAATCCTTCCTCGTCGTCACGAGATCAGTTCTTACCTGGAAGGTCGTGCGCCATAAGTAAACGGCTCGGCATCGTCTCGGTGTAAATCACCATGGCCAAGGCAGACTAGAACCTTCGAAGCATTCTAGGAGGTATCGGAGCCACGTCCTACCAGCCTTGGGCAACCCAGTCTAGAAGCCTTTTATGCGAACGTGGATTTTCTCATTTGTCATTTTCGTGCTCTTAACCGTTACTTCGTCTACCTGTGCTTTTCTGGATTACCATCATCCTGTTCTGCGGATACGTCGGGATGGAGCTTTTTCTTCTGGCAACACGTAGAGGTAGACAATCAGCCAAACGTGATGACCGCGGCACTATACAAGCAGCCTGGATTTTAATTGCCGGCGGTTGTATTGCCGGCTTCCTTCTTTCGACACTCTTCCCAACGCTTAATTGGCCACACAACGTGATGATCGTTTTGTTGGGCGACTTTTTGTTAGTAGCGGGAATTTTTGTGCGGATCTGGGCGGTCAGGCATTTAGGTAAACTCTTCACTGTCGATGTTGGTATTCAACCTGGACATCATGTGGTTCAGGACGGGCCGTTTCGATTTGTGCGGCATCCGTCCTATTCCGGTTCGTTGTTAGCGTGGATTGGGGTCGGCCTTCTCACCCGTAACTGGTTAGGATTTTTCGTGATTGTGATTTGCACCTTCATCGCATATGTGTTGCGGATCTCAGTCGAGGAAAAGGTTCTGCGGGAGAAGTTCGGAACCGAGTACGAGAAATACGCTGCCAGGACAAAAAAAATGGTCCCTGGAGTCTACTAGCCAGATGAATCGTGGAGAAAGGCGGTAGGGCGAGGCTCCGGAAACCGAATTGTTTTCACAGGGCTAAGCACGTTTCTCACCTTTGGATGCGCTTGACTGAGAAGCTGCCGAGCCGCCTCTCCCTTGGGCGTCTGCGATTTATAGATGGTCCGAAATTCCTCAGTGTTTCAATAGCAGTACGATCACAACGCCCCAAATCGTGAGAAGAGTATTCCCCACAGCGAAAGGCACGGTGAAGCCCAATGCCGGTACCCTACTGGCCGCCGCATCCTGGATAACCGCCAATGCGGCCGTGGAGGCGCGGGCGCCGGCACAAGCGCCGATCAGAACGCCTGGATGCATCCGGAAGAGATACTTTCCTATCAGCAGTGCCAACCACAACGGTACTAATGTAACAACGATGCCCGCCAAGAAGAGAGTGAGTCCTGCTTCTTTCAGTCCGGTGATAAATTGGGGACCCGCCTGGATGCCAACCACTGAGGCAAACATTGCCAGACCGACATTGTTGAAAACCCATAGGCCTGCCTCGGGAATGCGGCCAAAATTCGGATGCAGAGAACGGAGCCAACCGAACACCAGACCGGCTACCAGTGTGCCGCCGCTGATGCTCAAACTCACCGGTATTTCGCCAACCCGAAAGGTGAGTAAGCCAAGGAGCGCTCCCAAGAAGATGCCGATACTTATCAGCGTCACGTCGCTCGCGTTGCTCGGCCGGATCGGGTAACCGATAAAACTGGCAACCCGTTCCACATCACGTTGCGAGCCGCTGATTCGCAACACATCGCCTTTAGCGATCTTTGTTCCGGCGGTAAACGGTAGCATGTGCCCGCCGCGCGCCAAAGCTCGAACAAATACGCCGCGTGACCGCTGTTCATGCCCCATCTCGGCAAACTGGCCTAAGGTACTCCCCACGATTTCTTTCCGATTTACCATGACGTCGAGAGTTTCATTTGGAAAATCGAGTAAACTAGGATCAGAGAGCTCTATCCCGATTTCGCTGGCATCCTCGATCAGTGTCTCTGTCCGTGATGCTATGGCTAGGGTGTCGCCAACTTGAATTTTCGTTTCTGGGTCGCAGTCAAGTACCTTGCCGTCACGACGCAGTCGCTCGACGAAAATGCGCTGGTTGGGAAATCGCGATTCGAATTCATCAAGGGTAATTCCCGAGAAAGCCGGATTGTTGAGCCGGTATGCTCGAACACCAATAAGATGATAGGCTGAATGGACGGATGGGTCGGGTTCATTCCCTCCCATCTGCGACTCCAAGGCTTTACATTCCGCGGCCAGATTGATGCCCAAAATCCGAGGTCCGGCCAATGCAAGGAAAGCCGATGCTCCGGCGGTACCGAAAATGTAGGTGATCGCAAATGCGATGGACATAGCATTGATCTGCTGCTCCTGAAAATTCGGTGCTCCATCCAGATGCCTGATGGCGTCCGTGGCGACACCCAGTACCGATGAAACTGTGCAGGCGCCGCCAAACACGCCGGCTCCATAGCCCATTTCGAGACCGAGCAGACGGGCGGCAGCAAAAGCGGTAGCTAGACAAAGAACGCAAACCAGAAAGGCAAATAACGCTTGCCACAGACCGTCGCGCCTAAGACCACGGAAGAACTGCGGACCCACGTCGTATCCAACAGCAAAGAGGAAGAGCAAAAAGAACACCGACTTTATGGCCGGTGAGATCGGAATTCCAATTTGTCCGATGACCAACCCCGTTACCAGCACGCCGGTAACTGAGCCGATCCCAAGTCCGGCAATCTTCAGCCGCCCAATATAAAATCCGATTGCGAGTGTCAGAAAAACCGCAAGTTCCGGGTAGCTGCGCAGCGTCTGAAATAAAGGTTCCATCGATGTTGGAGTGTTGGCGTGCTGGAGTGTGGGTAAGTTCTTTGTGAGGCGCAGCTGCAAACGGGATTGAAGATGCTCAAGGCATCGCCAAAGAAAAGCTCTGACTTTGGCGGATGCGCGGACGATAGACGCTGCCCGGAGGCGTCTGCCGGAACAGATGACAAATTTGAGGTGTGCGGACCAGCCGCGAAGCCGCCAATCTTCCCCAACAGATATCGCTCCTACGGAGCTGGTCCTTTTTTTGCGTCGGGATCTATAAAGATTTGGCTCCTCCGGAGTCGTTCGCCTGCTAAGGTCAGCCAAGGAAAACCGTTGATTATTACCCTGCTTACAGACTTCGGAACGGGTGATTACTACGTGGCCGCCATGAAAGGGGTTATCCTTTCACGATCGCCGGGAACTCATTTAGTGGATATCAGCCACGGGATTGAACCGCAGGTGGTACTCTCCGGTGCCTATGTCCTATTGGGCGCATATAACTGGTTTCCGCCGGGAACCATCCACGTTGGAGTTGTCGATCCGGGGGTAGGTTCGAGCCGGCGAGCGATAATTCTTCGAACCCAAGATTATTTCTTCGTGGGGCCGGACAACGGCTTGTTTTCACTCGCAGTGCCGAACCCGGTCGAAGCCTTTGAGATCAGGCCGTCGGTTTATCTTCCCCAGAAAATCAGCAAAACTTTTCATGGACGCGACATTTTCGCGCCCGTAGCGGCAGCGCTCTCTTCAGGGGTGAATCCGGGGGAGCTTGGTTCGCCGGTTCGCGAGGTAAAAGAGCTGCCGGCTCTTGCGGAGATTGCCGGCAAAGAGATCCACTCTCGGATCATCCATATCGATCGATTTGGGAATGCCGTCACCGGCATCCGACTCGATCTTCTCAACAGCGAGATTCTACCGGGCTCTTTCCAGCTGGGAGTTGGCGATCACCGGATCCAATTGCAGAAGCGCTTCTATGCCGACCCACCGATCGAGGCGGGACGGTCTTTTGTCATTTGGGGGAGTCTCAATTTTTTAGAAATTTCCATCACGAATGGATCGGCAGCAAAGGCGCTGGGGTTGTTCTGTGGGCAAGAGGTCACCCTATCAAGGCCGTGAACGAATCTTCGCCGAAAGCGCGGCAATGCCGCAGCGATTAGCCGCTTTGCGATTCTTTTTCGCACTTGCGGCGATAATAGCGTTTGGCTTTTGCCCGGCTGCCACAGTCATCCATGTCGCACCAGCGACGGCTGTGGTTTTTGGTCAAATCGAGGAACAACCAGCCGCAATCTGGTCCGGCGCATTCCCGGATCCGGCTTAGCTTTTCCGGTGCTCCCAGGACTTCAGCCGCTGACCAGGCGACCGGGCCTAATAGGCGGGCCTCATCCAAAACGCTCCCGGTCATCGCGCAAACCAAGCTCTGGTTTCGTGACTCGATCTGAAGTGTGATGGGCATTCTGGCCAGAAAGTCATTGATGATCTCGAGGTCGCATTTTGGCGCCTGGTGCTGCTGGCTGATTTCCGAAAACGTCCGAAAGAGCGCCTCCCTGAAATCAACCGCCATATGGAGCAACCGTTCACCTTGCGCCGGGACGGTGGCGTTACGGTGTAACATCTCTTTGCTTTCTTCCTTATTCAAAATATTGGCTTGCCTGCACCATCCCACCAGGTGCTCGAAGCTACGCAGCTTCTCCCTCGGATCCCGTGAACGATGATTGCCCACCGTGTTTGCGAAATCGAGGCAGAGCGCGCCGCCCACCCAGCCAAAAGCCGGATCACCATTTTCCATATCTCACCGTCAAAATAACACTTGTGCGGTAATAAACAATGGAGTAAATAATACCGTCAAAATCCAACTTAGATAGTAAGAATATGAAAAAGGCGCATTTGATTCAAAAGGCGGATCCGACGGTGGTCGAAGGATTTTCTCTTCTACGGGGAGCGCACAGGCGCTTTCATGATCATTCGCGTGGCGGCTCAATCATTTATTTGAAGACTTCCGAAGAGGGCGTAATATCGACGCCCAAGGCTGGAGGGCTGCTGGAACTTTTCGCGTTCGGGATTTTTGGGCTCGCAGCATTAGCAGAGGTGGCCTTGGCATTGCTAGGCGGCCATTGAACGGCGCGCTTCGCACCTCTAACCATGATGATAGAAGGTAAGATATAAATCCGAATGAGCGATACTGGATGCGCCCCGGACAGGAATTTTCAGTCTCGACTTTGAGAATCGGGCGATGTGAAGCTCCGGCTCGAAACCAGCCCGGAACCCAGAACGTTGAATTTTAGACCTTAAACTCTATGAACCCATACAGCCACATCGATCTTCGGGTCCGAAGTTTTGCCAATGTCACTGAGTTCTATCGGAACTTGCTTCCGGAGCTTGGGTTTACTTCCTGGTGGGAAAATGAAGGCGGGTGGCGAGGTGCTGCCGCGAGAGATTCGTTCCCAGGAAAGGCTTTTTTCGGTTTCACGGAGGACCCGGGCCACCGGCCGAACGGCACACGGATTGCATTCTGGGTCAATAGCCGGGAGCATGTGGACCGGATCGCTCAAGTAGTCCAGCGGGCAGGCGGGCGGAATATCGAAGGGCCGGCACTAAATCCTGAATACAGCGAGGATTACTATGCGGTGTTTTTCGAGGACCCGGACGGTAACCGTCTCGAAGTGCTTCATCGGACGAGGTGAAGGGTTCCGGTTCCGAGTAAGTTTCGTCTGACTCGGAACCCGGTTCGAGATTTCAAGTTCAGAGTTCGAAAAGCGGTTCCCAGTGCCGGGTTGCCGTTCGTCCCTTGCGCAAGACTTGAGCTTGGAAACCCGGAACCTTTAACCTTGAACCTCTGGGCGCCCAGGGTACAAGGTGCATACCCTTCCGTGAAAATTCTATCCTGTTCTTTGCTAGTTCTTTCGTGGTTTTTCAGTTCTTGCACACTGATAAACCCGCTGCTTCCGCGGACGCCAAACAGGTACGGTCCGAATGACTACGCGGTTGGAGAGGCGGGACCTTATCCGCAGGAGGTGCAATTGGCTAAACAGCGGCTACAGAACTTCATCCGAAGGGCGAACGCTTCACAGAAGGTCGTTTTGGATAGGAACCCTAACGTAGCGGTGCAAGCGTACGAGATTCGGGCTGGTGAAGACTGGCCGCTTCTCCGCAAACTGGCTTCGGGTCGAGTAAGAACAACGCTCTACGTGCAGGATTTTAGAAATCTGACGAATTTTCCGGTGAAATTCTTGCTAATTTTTGATTGGCGTACACAGCAATTAGTCAGGAACTCCGGAGTCCTGGTTATGGACACGCCCAACCGAGGTTCTGTCGGGGAATTCGCCGGCATCAGGGCAATCTATGCCGGCACTGGCTGGTGGTCGGTCTTCTAATCAGCTCAAAGTTCGAGGTTCAAGGTAAGGTTCCGGGCACCGAAGAGGCAGCCCGGAACACAGGAAGTTTGAACCTTAAACTCGCAACCTTCTAGGGGGTTTGAAGCTCCAAGTTCGAGATTGGGGCTTCCGAGTTGCTGCCTTGCGGCCCGGAGCCTTGAACCTTGAACTCGGAAGTCGGAGCTCTTTTTGCTTGTTGGCGTACCCGATTAACCGCGTTCAGGTAAGCGCGAGCGCTTGCCTCAATGACGTCGGTACTCGCTCCCTTGCCTGTGACCAAGCGGCCTTGGCCGAAGTCGCATTTCACAGTTACCTCGCCGAGTGCGTCCTTGCCGCCGGACATCGAATGGACCTGGTATTCGACCAGGTGCCCGCTTTGATGAAGAATCCGATCGATGGCTTTCATGGTGGCATCGACGGCTCCGTTGCCGGGTGCAGAATCCTGTTGCGACTCTTCTCCCCGAACCAAGCGAGCGGTGGCCGTAGGCACCGTGGTAGTGCCGGAAGTCACATGCAGGTATTCTAGTTGCCAATTTTCTTCGCTGGATCCAAAAGAATCATCTATCAGAGCGGCTAAGTCTTCGTCGTAAACGAACTTCTTTTTGTCACCGACCTCTTTGAACCGTTGAAACAAGTGAGTGATTTCCTCGTCATTCAGGCGGTACCCCAGATGTTCAAGCCTTTTGATCATGGCGTGCCGGCCGCTGTGCTTAGTTAGCGGCAGCTCGGATTCGCCCCAGCCGATCTCCTGTGGATTTATGATCTCGTAAGTTTCCCGATGCTTCAGGATCCCGTCCTGATGAATGCCGGCGCCATGCGCAAAAGCGTTCTCGCCTACTATGGCCTTACTCCGAGCAACCACGAGCCCGCTCATCCGGCTGACCAGCCGCGAAGTTTTGACGATCTCCGAATACTGGAGATCAGTGTGGAATTCGCTATAAAAATCTTTTCGAGTGCGCATTGCCATCACCACTTCCTCGAGAGCAACATTCCCAGCGCGTTCGCCGATACCGTTGATAGTTCCTTCGACCTGCCGAGCGCCAGCCCGGATTGCAGCCAGTGAGTTCGCAACGGCCAGACCCAGATCGTCATGGCAATGGACGCTGATGACCGCCTCATCGATATTCTTAACATTGTCTTTCAGGTATTTAATCAAGGCGCCGAACTGATCAGGAACAGCGTAGCCGACGGTATCTGGTATATTCACAGTGGTCGCACCGGCTTCGATGGCTGCTTGAATCACTTTGGCCAAGAATTCCGGTTCGGTCCGGGAAGCGTCTTCCGGTGAAAACTCTACGTTCTTCACCAGCGACTTGGCACGCCTCACCCCTTCTGAGGCTAATCGGATAATTTCCTCGTTCGCTTTTTTTAGTTTGTGCTCACGATGAATCTTGGAAGTAGCCAAGAAAACATGGATTCTCCCGCGATCGGCAGCCGGTTTAATGGCGGCGCCGGCGGCGTCAATATCGTCTGGAGTGCACCGCGCTAAGCCGGCGATGATCGGGCCCCGCACTTCGGTTGCTATACGTTCGACCGATTCAAAGTCGCCGTCGCTAATCACGGGAAATCCCGCTTCGATGATATCAACGTTTAATCGTTGCAGTTGACGGGCAACTTCCAGCTTTTCCCGGATATTCATTGATGCTCCAGGGCATTGCTCGCCATCACGCAGAGTGGTATCGAAAACAAAAATCTTTTCAGACATAAACTGAGTTAGTTTTGAGGGGCACCGGTGGAAACTGATTGGGCATCAGCGTCGTCGCCACCTTCGACAAACGCGAGCAAAACGAACTGACTAGAGCTGTAGAAGAGAGATTAGTTCGGGGCGCCACTCCCGAGCAGGAGAAGCTCAAGGCTGAGAAGTTGAGCCGAAAAGCGCATTTGCAGCCCACCGTACAAAGCAATTCGAACTTTGCAAGTGCGAAATCTCACTCTCACGGCGCTATCGGCACTCCGGACATTTCCCGAAAAATTCCAGGGAATGGTGCACGTCAGAAAATCCATAACGCCTGCCGATTGCTTGCTCGACTTTTTCGACCGGGCACGAATCGATCATCAGGGTGACACGGCCACATTCCGTGCAGATCAGGTGGTCGTAGTGTTGTTGGGGATCGAGGAGCTCGAAATAGCTGCAGGACCGGTTCAGGTGAACCCGTTGGGCGACATGTAGCTCTTCCAGGAGCGCCATTATCCGGAACACGGTCGCATAATCCGGAGTGACCCCTTGGCAAATCGACTTTCGCTGAATTTGCTCGAGTGACAACGGACCGTCAGCCCCAAGCAAAGTCTCCAAGATTTTTTGACGACCCTTCGTCAGCCGCAGTCCTCGCGAACGAAGCAATGCGACGATTGCGCCAAGGCTGAGTTCGGACAACGGAGAACGGGGCTCGGATGCCATCTCCTGGAGTTTAACCTTATGCGGGGTCGCGTCCCATGAAAAAATCAGGGTCTTGAGGATGCCGACGACGCCGTGAACGGTAGGGCGAGGCTCGGGTAGGGTCTTGAGAGTTTCACGAAGCGTTTAGCCGGCTTGTAACGCTGGTCGGCTAAGCGATTACGCTGCCGAGCCGGCTATTCCGGAAGAAATTGATCGCGCAACGACATTTGATTCTGCAATCGCCCGAGTCAGGTTTACGCCGTGGACGCGGCTCGGCGGGACCCCCGCCCTACCGTCCTCGGCGCGCCACGCCAAACCAGGTGTACGACTCGCCGCCTTCGCTCTCGCTCGTTCACATGAGCCCCGGGAACAGCTCGGCTAACTCGCTCCTTATCTTGCTGAAGCTGACCCGTTCTCTGGCACGATGCAGCATGAGCGAGACTGTGGTCCGATATTCAGCATTGTTTCGAAGCAGTTGAAGCGTTTGTTCCAGTAATTCTCCGAAATCCTGGCCGTCGCTGACCAGTTCCGGCAGAATCTCGCGTTCAATCGCGCCGTTGCTGCCAACGGTCGGAATACCGCAGATCAAGGCGTCACCGGCGACCTGGCCAGGTACACGGCTCTGATCGAACTGCAGGACAAGCCGGTGGCGACGGAGCATTTGAAGGTAGCCAGAGTAATCCATTGGCTTGAGAACAGTGAGTTGGTCAGCAGGAAATCGCAGAGCCGCCAGGAGCTTTCTCGTGCTCTGCAAGCCTTTGTCGACCACCGTGATTGGGTGGGACATCTTCCTCGCGGCCGTCAGCGCCAAAAGATGATTTCGAGAAGGGACATCAAATTCCCTGGTACCAATGAAAATCCCGCTTCGTTTCTCTAACGGGACTGACAGATCCCAGCCCGGTTCGTCTACCGGATAAGGAGTCGGCAAGTAGGCGACTCTACGAGAAACGGAGCTGTAAAGAGCTAACAGATCGGGTGTACTGGAGAGACAGAGGTCGGCATCCGCAGCCAGTTCGCAAAACGCGTCGAACCTTCTAGCGTCAGAAAGCTGAGCGGCTATCTGATGAGTGCCGGACTCCTTAAACGAGATGGCGACGACACAACCGTGAGCTTTGAGCATGTTGAAAGCTTTGCGTGCCGCGACCAGATCACGCCGCAGTAGTAGGAGTACATTTCGATGTTGCCCGGCCGAAGCGGTGGTTCGGTAAAAGCCGCCGCGGGTGCAAGCCGCATAAGCGTGATAATTGAGAGGCGGATGTCCACTATAGTCCGGGCCGGGTATCTCGGTCTGAAACGGTTGATCCGGATCCTTGCCCAGAGGATTCAGGACCGCCAGACCGGGTAAAAAAGCGAAATTCACACCAAGGGGTCGTTACCTGGAATCGATTCACCCTGTGGCACGATCAGCACAGGGCATCGAGCCCGGCGCAAAATGCCTTCCGTTACTCCACCTTCAAAAAGATGGTAGAACGCACCGTGATGGTGCGAGCCGATCACAATCAAATCGACGCGCTCACTCTCTGCTTGGGCCAAAATGTGTTCCAATGGTGGGCCCTGCAGTTCGATCGTTCGCGTTTCTAAGCCGACAGCCGTAGCCAACTCCTCTAAGTCAGCTAGCTTTTTTTTGGTAACTACTGCTAGCTCTTCGTCGTCCAGCACTGGCACCAGGTTGGGCGCCGCCGCAAAGTCGATGAGCTCCGGAGCCAGCTCCGTCCAACGCACATGCATGAGCGTGATCCGGCTCTGGAAAGGTTTTGCCAGATAAACTGCCGCCTTTACGGTCTTGACCGTCACATCAGAAAAATCAACCGGAACCAGAATTGATTTCATGTTTAGTCCCCAAAAACAACGCTTTCGCTTTAGACAAACTAACAAAGAATAAATTTGCGGGGCGGTCCAGATCCGAGAACGTTTGTTATGGACGATCTCTTCTCAAAGCAAGAGACGACTGACCGGGAGGCGGTTGTGCCGAGTCACGCTCCGCTGGCAGCCAGGATGCGTCCTCGCTCATTAGAAGAGTTCGTTGGACAGGATCATATTCTCGGCCCGGGGAAACTCTTACGGCGCGCTATCGAATCTGATCGGTTAACTTCGATCATTCTGTACGGACCGCCTGGTGTAGGAAAAACGAGTCTTGCTCAAATAATCGCGAAGACGACGAGCAGTTATTTTGAACGTCTGAGCGGAGTAGAGAGCAGTGTAGCGGATATTCGGAAGACGACGGCCGCCGCCGCGTTGCGTCTGAAATCCAGAGGAACTCGGACCATCCTCTTTGTTGACGAAATTCATCGGTTCAATAAAGCGCAACAAGATGTGCTGCTGCCGGATGTGGAAAGCGGCGTGATTCGATTAATCGGGGCTACCACCCATAATCCATTTTTCTATGTCAACGGTCCGTTGGTTTCGCGCTCCCAAGTTTTCCAATTAGAGCCGCTCGGAGCAGATGCGTTGAAAGAATTGATGTCGCGGGCGTTACAAGACCACGAGCGTGGTCTGGGCCAGTATCCACTGAAAGTAGATCCGGATGCGCTCGCGTTCCTGGCGGATATGAGCGAGGGGGACGCCCGGCGCGCACTGAACGCGCTGGAAATCGCGGTTTTGACCACGTCGCCTTCGGACGACGGAGTCATCCGGGTGACCAAAGACATCGTCGCCGAGTGCATCCAGAAGAAATCCATCCTCTATGATGCAGGTGAGACCGAGCACTATGATACTATCAGTGCGTTTATCAAAAGCATGCGCGGGTCTGATCCGGACGCAGCGCTCTACTGGTTGGCGAAGATGTTGTATGGAGGCGAAGACATCCGGTTTATCGCCAGGCGAATCGTAATCGCGGCAAGTGAGGATGTTGGGATGGCGGATCCGCAGGCGTTATTGGTGGCCGTGGCCGCTCAGCAGGCGGTCGAGTTCGTTGGGATGCCGGAAGCGCGGATTCCGTTGGCGCATGCCGCAGTCTATGTTGCCACCTCGCCGAAAAGTAATCGGGCGTACATGGCTTTGGAACGCGCTACCCAGGACATTAAGGAGGGCCGGGTTTTGGCCGTGCCTAAGTATTTGCGCGGTTCCGGTTCAAAATTATTGGGCGGAGGCGACGGCTACAGATACGCGCATGATTATGAGGAAGGATACGTGCCGCAAGCCTATCTACCGGAAGGACGCCGATATTATGAGCCGAGCGATATCGGGTTTGAGAGAAAGATAAAGGAGCGGCTGGATTATTGGCGGCAGTTGTTCGAAGAAGAAGCGGCCAAACAGCCTCGTAACGATAAGTGACCCGGTTCTAGCGGCGAAGCCGCGACTCATCAGAGCCTACTCCGCCTCAAACAGGCGGTGCTCTGCCCTTGTTCCGTGCCACGGCGTTTTTCGACAGACGGCATGGCTTCGCTCCTAATCCGTTCGCGGAGTTCCCGTCGCCAGCGCGGCCTCTTCGCGTTTCCGCTTTTTCTCGATAAAGCCCGCTACCACGATACAGATCTCGTAGAGTATGTACATCGGTGTGCCCATTACCAGCATCGACACGATGTCGGGCGTCGGCGCCAAAAAAACCGCTGCACAGAAGATCAGCACGAGCGCATACGCTCGGGTCCGCCGAAGTAACTGGGTCGAGATTAGCCCTAGACGAACCAAAACCAGCACAACTACCGGCAGCTCGAACGCGATCCCGAAGCCCACGCAACACTGGGTTACAAAAGAGAAGTATTCGCGGACGTTCCAGGTCGGCGTCCAATGCATGGCCATGGCGTCATGGAAAAAGAATCGCAGGGTTGGCGGGAGCACAAAGAAATAACAAAACACAACGCCTCCTAGAAAGAGGCCAAACCCGACCAGAACGGCTGGTAACATGGCCTTTTTTTCCGGCGGGGTTAACGCCGGCAGGATAAACGTTCCAGCAAAATAAATGAGGAAGGGAAAGGCAATGACAATCCCGGTGTAAAACGCCAGTTGCAGCGAAATCGTCATCGAATCAGCGACCCCGAACGCGACGAGCGTTTTCACGACGTTCGGATCAAGTGCTTGCAAAGGACGTTGCAGGATTTGCGCCAACTGGATCCGGAAACCGAAGGACAACAACATGGCAATGCCCAGCGCAACAGCCATCTTGATGATGACCCAGCGCAGATCTTCCAAATGGTCCAGAAAGGGCTTTACTGCCTCCGGATCATCCCCTTCGCGGAATTTGAAAAAGTTCGAAAGCTTCATCTAGAGCTGCTGATTCTGGCCTGAAGCACCACCATAGCCGGGGAGCCTTGGCGGGACAAGGGGAACGAGCGGGAACGCGTGTGAACGTCGCGAACCCGTGCGAACGTACGCGAACGGCGCGAACGCACGTCAATGGCGTGGCCGCCCGTGAACGCCGTCAACGGCGCGACAACGCTCGGAACCGCCCCCAGCGCGCTGGAGGGGAGCCGCTTTGCAGGATGGCAAGTCTGGAGGTTCCTGGCAGGCGGCTCCCGGGAACAACCCAGCGGCTTACACATTCGCTACGGGTCCAAATCACGTCGCTGGATTGCCCAGACCATGATCCTGCAACCATTCTGCAGGAGCTCGCGGCGATTTTTTGAAAGCCACTGGATCGATCCCGGGAGCCGCCTGTTGCCTGAGTCAGGGAGCTGACTGCCTACAAAGCGGCTCCCCTCTAGGGCATCCGTGCAGTTGCCCACCCTCAAATCGTTCCCGCTCGTTAAATCAACCCACCGGCTACCAGCTTGGCGAACGTGACCAGCGTATTGGCATCCTGGATGGTGCTCTCGGCGATCATTGTTCGCAGCTCATCCAGACTGAACTCTCGATCTTCGCTGATCGATTCCGCGTGATCCGGTTTAGAACCAGCCCCGTTTTTCCGGACTGGTTTCGCTAGAAAGAGATGGTTCTCTTCATCGGTGAACCCTTGCGAAGGAAAATAGTGGCCCAGATAGGTTAACTCGCCGTTTTGACCCAGTTCGTATCCCGCTTCTTCCGCCAACTCTCGAATGGCGGTTTGTCGGAGGAGATCTAAACTGGGGTTTCTGGTTTCATCAACTTGGCCGGCCGGGAATTCCCATAGCCACTTCCGGATCGGGATTCTGGCCTGATGAATCAGCACAAATCGTCCTTCCGCAGTCATTGGGGCTATCACCACCGCTTTTTTCCGGCCGACAACGGTCCAGGGGCGGGGACGTCGGGTTCCAGGAACGGTGACGGTTTCTTCTCTTACCTCAATGTGCGGATTGCGAAAGACGATCTGGCTCTTGCCAACTACCCACTCGCCTTGATCATTCACGGAGTTTTGCGTCCCATCCTTCCAATTCGGCTGCAACATTTTTCGGTGAAGGGGCACCGATGGCGGTGCGCTTGCCCATAGCAG
>JAFAVN010000102.1 GCA_019242435.1 Verrucomicrobiota bacterium
TGATGACGCTCCTACGGAGCTAGCCGCAATTCTCCAATGGGACGCTATAAATATTGTGCTATAAATATTGTACACCTACGGAGTACGCCCACAGGCCACACGCCGATACGCCGACTCGCCCACAGGCATCAATCTACAATCGACTCCGGCGGCGGGTTCAGCCGGCATACCTGAACCCAGAATTCCGGCCCGAATCCGGCTGAAAACCGGGCCTTTATTTGGTCCCCAATCTCTGCGCGGCCCACTAGGGCGAATATGGTCGAACCCGATCCGGACATCAAAGCAACCTCTGTTTCCGGTTGGTTCTCCAACCAGGACTTAATCTCCGGCAGGATCAGATATTTCCGAAAGACCGGCGCCTCGAGATCGTTACGCAATCCGCCCCAAGCGGTTTTCTTTATAGCACCTTGGCGTCGATCCATAGGAAGTTTCTGATACAACCTGTAAGCTTCCGCCGTCGAGACTCCGAATTCGGGCTTGATAAGAACCACCCACCGATCGCCGGGAAATTCTCGGAACACCGTTTTCTCCCCTCGCCCGGTGCACCAAGTTGAACGTCTTTCAATGAAAAAAGCGACATCGGAGCCAAGGTCAGCTGCAAGCTCAAGAAGGCGGCGGTCGGTGAGTGGGTTCTCGTATAATCGATTCAGCAGAAGCAACGCGGCCGCAGCGTCACTGCTTCCTCCTCCTAAACCGGCGCCGATTGGAATCTTCTTTTCCAAACGCACCCGGTAACCCGCACGCCGATCGATCTCTGTGTCGAAGGCGCGAATCGCGCGAACCACCAGATTGGAGCCGTCGAAACCGAGGGCCGGCACATTGGTTTCATAAGCTTCTTCCAATGAGAAAGTTATTGAAAGCTCGTCGTATAATCCAACGGGTAGCATCCAGGTGGCAAGTTCATGGAACCCGTCTGGTCGCCGTCCCAGAATTTCGAGAGTGAGATTGATTTTTGCCGGTGTTGCGATTCTCATTCGTCCCGCACCAGAATAACTTAAACCAATAAACGGACACGAATTGACGCAAAAGCAGAAAACTAAAATGCGGCGTTAAGCTTGGGCAGCCCAAGCATGCTGAGGATCTCTTAATTCCGTGTCTATTTATTGGTTCAAGTTATTCTGACACGGGACGATGCAGGCTAAAGAAAAGATAATTGTGGCGCTGGATGTAAACCGGATTGAAACGGCCCGCAATTTAGTAGCTGGCCTGCAAGGTCATGTCAGCTGGTACAAGATCGGACTGCAACTTTTTACCCTGGCAGGGCCGGCGCTAGTTAAGGAAGTCAAACAGTCGGGAGCGAAGGTCTTTCTCGACCTCAAGTTTCATGATATTCCGAACACGGTACAGCACGCAGTCGACTCGGCTTGTTCCTTGGGAGCTGACATGCTGACCGTTCATCTGGCAGGCGGATCCGAAATGTGTAGAGCGGCCGTTATTGGCCGGGCCAGCGCCTCAACGCTCTTACTCGGAGTGACCGTGCTGACTAGCCAAACGGAGCTCACTCTTTTCGAAATCGGAGTCGAGAGGACAATTACTCAGCAGGTTATCGCGCTCGCGGAGGTCGCGAAAGAAGCCGGAGTGGCAGGACTCGTAGCCAGCCCAAAGGAGCTTCAACCTCTCAAGGAGCGGTTCGGCAATCGTTTTACCATTGTAACGCCCGGGGTCAGGCCGTCATGGTCTGAATCAGGAGATCAGAAACGGGTGATGACACCTCGGGAAGCAGTTCAACTTGGCGCTGACTACTTAGTCATTGGCCGACCGATCACGGGAGCGCCTGATCCGCAAGCAGCGCTGACCCGAATTGTTACGGAAATGTCCGTAAGCGAGAGAAACCATCGCGATTTATAGCCCGTCGATTGCCGACTCGTCTGCGCGCCCTTACAAGTCCAGCGTCGCCCGCCGCAATTCTCGGTACTGCTTCAGAACTCTGATGGAGGAAAATACGATTGCGGAGACCTGGTCTTCTGGAGGTGAGGTTTGCGGGGTCCTGATATTGAGAGCAAACATCTGCTTGGGGATTCCGCGCTCACCGCCACTCTCATAACCCAGGATCCCAGGCCCAAGCACTTTCACTGGTTCCTCAGCCAAAGGAACAAAGCGCCCAGCCACTTCCAAGGCCGGCCAGGCCACTTCCGCCGCAATCAGTTCGCTGTCGGTCTCGATTTGGAAGCCGTTGACGTGCTCATTGGTTTCCAACGAAATGACTCCATCGACGTCATTGCGCTTCAAATCGGTCTCGATAAGGCGGGCGACGGTCTGGCTCTCTCGAGGCGGCCCCGGCGGAAGGTCGTGACCAAAATCGCTCTGCCAATCGAGTTCGGGCTGGCGCGTAACTGCATAG
This sequence comes from Verrucomicrobiota bacterium, assembly GCA_019242435.1. GTDB lineage: Bacteria > Verrucomicrobiota > Verrucomicrobiia > Chthoniobacterales > JAFAMB01 > JAFAVN01. The sequence goes on from JAFAVN010000102.1 coordinate 2,342, forward strand.
GAGAAAAGTGCGTAGTCGGCACCCGCTAATGGCGCTACTTCCAGCTCCACCAAGAGTTTCGCTAAAGCTCTGGTAGCCCCGAGGTCGCGTGAGCGCAGCCCGGCCAGGACCGCTATCCTTACCGGAAGCTTGCTAGTCCTCTGGCCGATAAAAACATAACTGGACAGTTTGAACCCGGCATCTGCCCATTCCCGCCAAGGGACTAGATGCGAAGGATGAGTCGATATGGTCTCGAGCGACTCAAACGTTCCTGGC
>JAFAVN010000378.1 GCA_019242435.1 Verrucomicrobiota bacterium
AAATTCTCGGGCTTAACCGCTTAAGCGCGAGTACAATATTCTCTACCTGGTGTGCTGAACTCCTGAACTTTGAACTCCTCCCCATGTTAAACCGCATAGACACCAAATTCGCGGATCTTAAGAGAGACCGGCGCAGTGCTTTTGTTGTTTATATTGCCGGTGGTGATCCAACGCTCGAGAAAACCGTCGAAATAGCGGTTAGCTTGGAACGTGCCGGTGTCGATCTGTTGGAGATCGGTGTGCCTTTTTCCGATCCCTTGGCGGACGGGCTCGCCAATCAGTTGGGGGCACAGCGTGCTCTGAATGCAGGCGCGACGCTGCCGAAGCTGCTCCGCTCGATTTCACAGATGCGAGCACAGACGACGATTCCGCTGGTTTTGTACAGTTATGTTAATCCAATTTTTCAATACGGTTTCAACCGGTTCGAGTCCGACGCGCTAGCCGCCGGAATCGATGGAATCTTGCTCCTCGATCTGCCGCCGGAGGAAAACCTGGATTCGGATCACGCTCATCTCATCCATCGAATCCGGCTGATCGCACCGACCACAACGGAGAACCGCATTCAACCGATTATCGACCGGGCAAGCGGGTTTGTTTATTACGTCTCTCGGGAAGGGGTGACCGGTGAGCGGGCTGATATTCCCGCCTCTATACCAGACCAACTAGGCCGAATCCGGCGATACACCAAGCTGCCGATCGTGGTCGGCTTTGGTATCTCCAATCCGGCACAGGCTGCGCAAGTGGCCGCATGGGCTGATGGCGTGGTGATGGGAAGCGCAATTGTGCGAAAAATCGGCGCCTTGGGGAATGATCCCGAGATTGGCCGGAAACTCGAGGAATTTGTTTCACCGCTGGCCGAGGCCGTTCACGGGGTTGTGAAAAGGGCGTGACGGCGTATCGGCGCGTCGGCGTACCCCTGTGGAGGAGACACTTCTGACGCTCAAGGCCGGTGCGCGAAAACCTGGCCCCTCAAATTACGCTCCCAATTTCGGGAACAGCCGCTTGCACTGTTCCGAAATCACGGGGTATTCCCAGTAGGTGCCTTGGAAAGCTTTTATGACTCCGAGGAGCCACAGAATGAAGGACCCAAGCGAGAACGCCAGACCCAAAAGCACAACCAGCAGGATCCCGAGGATCGGAATGTGAATGAGAATCTGATCAACGATGCCCAGCGCGATCCACACGACGAACCAAGTCCCACCAAAAAAGATCGATTGCACCGCCCAATGCCGCACAAGTTGATCCTTCTTTTCAATAAAATAGAAGACGATCCCGCCGATTAAGGGAAAGACGGCGCAAAGACCGGCAGCGACATTCGAGGAAAGGCCCGTATCGCTGGGGTTTGATGTAGGTGTACCAGACATAAAAAGTTGAATTGCGAGTTTTCGATTAGGGGTCGGCCGGTGATCGTAGGACTCAACTATAGAAAGTCAAGATTTCGCGTGCTTGATTTCATCTCAGCATTAATTTTCCGCCTTTATGTTAAGCGCCGGTATTGTAGGGCTCCCGAACGTCGGAAAATCGACTTTATTCAACGCGGTTACCCGGACCCGAAAGGCCGAGGCCGCCAACTACCCGTTTTGCACCATTGAGCCGAATCAGGGGGTCGTCACGGTTCCGGATCCACGGTTGGATAAGTTGTCGGTCTTATCGAAATCTCAGAAAACGGTGCCGGCGGCAATTGAGTTCGTCGACATTGCGGGACTGGTAAAGGGGGCCAGTCAAGGCGAAGGACTGGGCAATCAATTTCTCAGTCATATCCGGGAAGTTGATGCGATCGTTCAAGTAGTCCGGTGCTTCGAAAGCAGGGATATTCATCATGTGAGCGGCTCCGTGGATCCGATGCGGGACATCGAAGTGATCCATACCGAGCTTATCCTGGCGGACCTGGCCTCCTTGCAAAAGCGAGCCGAACGCTTGCAGAAACAGGTCAGGGCCGGAGACAAACAGGCCAAAGCCGAGGCGACACTGATCGAGAGAATAATGCCGAGCCTCAACAACGGTTTGCCGGTTTCCGCCCTCGCCTTCTCGCATGAAGAGGCGCCGGTGTTACGCTCGTTCTTTTTGTTAACGGCTAAGCCGACTATCTTTGCGTGCAATGTCGCCGAGGAGGAATTATCCGCGATAGTTCACGGAAAGAGCTCAGGCTACGTCTCCGAAGTGCAGGGGTACGTACGCTCGCACCTGAATACGGAAGCAGTGGTGATCAGCGCTCAGATTGAGAGCGAATTGGTGGATTTGGATCCGCAGGAAGCAGCCGAATATCTGGCCGGACTCGGCCTGGAAGAGAGCGGAGTGGGTAGCCTGATCCGGTCGGTTTATCATCTGCTTGGGCTCCGGACTTACTTCACAACCGGAGAAAAAGAAACGCGCGCCTGGACGATCCACGCCGGGGATAAGGCTCCTGCGGCCGCCGGCGTGATCCACTCCGATTTCGAGAGGGGTTTTATCGCGGCCGAAACGGTGCGTTTTGCTGACCTGGTTCAACTCAGCTCATTCGCCAAAGCGAGAGAAGCCGGTAAACTCCGGATCGAAGGCAAGGATTATGTCGTTCAGGACGGAGATGTAATGGAGTTCCGATTCAATGTGTGAACTGAAAGCGAAAACGATCATCCTCAAGCCGCCAGAGCCAAGCAACTGAGAGATTGAACTTTTCTGGTACAGCAACACTCCAATACTCCAATGCTCCGGTCCGCCCGGATTCGAGCATGAAGGGCGCGATGAACATTTACGATAAATCGTCTCTCACCATTCACTTCTCACCTCCAACCACTCGCCACTTTACACTCCGGCGCTTCTAGGCAACGTTGCCGCCTCGTACACAGATGACTCGTTGTATAATTCTCGCCGTGATCGCAGGTCTGACTATCACGAACGCAATTGCGGATATCCCAAAAGTTGACGTCCACAAGAGTATCGTTCGGATAACGACGACCGCTCAGGACCCGGATTATCATGTGCCCTGGAATTCAGGGAGCATTTCCACCGGAATCGGTGCCGGGTTTGTGATTGATGGAAATCGAATCTTGACCAACGCCCACGTTGTCAGCAACGCCAGGTTTATTTCGGTCCAAAGAGAGAACGATCCCCGGCAATACAGCGGGGAGGTGCAATTCGTTGCTCACGATTGTGATTTGGCGATCGTGAAGGTTTCGGACAGCGCCTTCTTCAAGGCAATGTTACCATTGCATCTTGGCCCTTTGCCAGCAATCCAGAGCGGTGTTGATGTCTATGGCTATCCTATTGGCGGTGAGCGCCTTTCCGTGACGCAAGGTATTGTCTCACGGATCGATTTTGAAAGCTACAGTCACTCCTCGGCAGACTCGCATCTCGCGGTACAAATCGATGCTGCCATCAACCCCGGCAACTCGGGCGGACCGGTGCTGCAAAACGGAAAAGTGGTGGGTATCGCATTTCAGGGCTACTCCGGAGACGTCGCGCAGGGCGTCGGGTTCATGATTCCGACCCCGGTGATCCAGCGCTTCCTGGCCGATATTGCGGATGGTCATTATCATCGATACGTCGATCTTTCGATCACGCCTGAAAGCCTGACGAATTCGGCGGCCCGCAGGGCTTTAGGTCTTCCGGACGATGACACGGGGGTCTTGGTAAGCTCGGTTGAAAGCGATGGATCGTGTGGAGGGAAAATCGAACCGGGCGATGTCCTGCTCTCGATCGATGGCCATCGGATCATCAGCGACCAAACCGTCGAGCTTGACGGCGATAATGTCGATCTCGCCGAGATCGTCGAGCGAAAACTGAAAGGTGACAAAGTAAAGATTGATCTTCTGCGCAACCACCAGCCCATGACCGTCGAGATCGAGTTGCAACCGAACAATCCCTACCTCATTCAATCCAATATCTTCGACGAGGATCCTCGCTTCGTAATGTTCGGAGGATTGGTATTTCAGCCTCTATCCAAGAACCTGATGGAAGCCTACCAAATCGACGATCTGCAGTTGCGTTATTACTACAATAACTTCGTTAATGAGGAGATCTTCGAGCAACATCCCGAGGTCGTTATCCTCTCAAATATCCTGCCCGATCCGGTCAACGCGTACCTGGCCGGGTTCCGGTACCAAATTGTCGACGAGATCAACGGTCAGAAGATTCGTACTTTGAGCGACGTGGCCGACGCTTTCAAAAAGACGGCGGACTTTTACGTGATCAAGTTCATCGGTGCTAATCGGCCAGCGGTACTTCAAAGATCCGCGGTCGAGGAGGCGAGACAGCGAATCATCGACAATTATGGCGTGCGCGTCGAACAGGATCTAGGACAACAAACCCTGAAATGAAGTTCCTATTGTTTTGCCCGGTTTGGGCTCTTCTGGCCACATCTACTTTGGCGCAGCAGACCCCAGGCGTCTCCCCTAAAGCCACTCCAACGGTTGTCCCCCAGCCGGCTTCTGCTCCTAAGGAGAAGGTTGCCGCCGAACTGAAGGGCGGGTCAGTTTTAAGGGTCAACTCTACCGACCAGTCTTACGATTTCTTCCGCCCTTGGAGCAAGAAAGCCCCGGTCAACCGGCGTGGCTTAGGCGCGGTAATCGATGGGGGTGAAGTGCTGGTCACCGCTGAATTGGTGTGGGATTCCAATTTTATCGAATTAGAAAAACCGGAGACCGGTGAACGGTCCAGCGCCAAGGTCGCGGTCATCGATTATGAGACCAACTTGGCTCTTCTGAAACCGACTGATGCCGGTTTCATGAAAGATCTGCAGCCGCTGGACACAAACGGACAGGTCAAAGTTGGCGACCATCTTTCCGTGGTCCAGCTCGAGGCCAATGGCACCCCCGTTTCTACTGACGCTTTGGTGACGAGTGCCGAGGTTGGCCACTATGTACTGGACGATTTCAGTTATCTGCTTTTCAAGATGAGTTGCCCTTTGCAGTACCGGGACAACAGCTTCACCCTGCCCATCGTTGACGATCATCACCTGATTTCCCTGCTTCTGCGTTATGATCCGCGCTCTCAAACCATTGAAGCGATCTCGACCCCGGTCATTCAGCATTTCCTCAAAGAGACGGAGCACGAGTCTTACGCCGGGTTCCCGAGCTTTGGTATCGAGTTCGCTCCCACCCGGGATCCTCAATTTCGGCATTTCGAAAAATTGTCCGATGCAGAGGGAGGCATTTATGTTGAAGACGTTGCCCCGAACAGCCCGGCGGCACGTGCTGACATAAAGACGGGCGATGTTCTCTTGTCGATTGGAAATCGCGATATTGATGCCGACGGAGATTACAGCGATCCGCTATACGGACGGCTTTCTATTACTCATCTGATCACCACCCTGTTTTACTGTGGTGAAAAGGTGCCGGTGACCCTCCTCCGGCATGGCGAACGAAAAGACGTCTCGGTCGAGTTGTTCCACCGGCCGCCTCAAGATTATGTGATTGATCCTTACGTGATCGGGCATGCTCCTCGATATTTGATATTGGGTGGCCTGGTCTTCGAGGAACTTAGCCGGCAATACCTGCGCGAATGGGGTCCGGCCTGGGAGAAAGAAGCCCCTCAACGCTTTGTCTATTTCGATCGTTATCAAGGCGATCTTTTTCCAGAACCAAGGAAAATAGTCTTCCTTAGCCAAATCCTGCCGAATCCCGACACCATCGGGTACCCTTCCCTCAACTACATGATGGTCGAGCGAGTGAACGGGGAACCGATCTACCGGCTGGAAGACCTTGCAAAAGCGATCGAAAAGCCGATCAATGGCTTTCACAAGATCGAGTTTGATCTCGATCCAAAAGTCTTATACCTCGACGCTGCTAAAGTCCAAGCCGACGCGGCCCTACTGCAAAAGACCTATTCGCTCCCGCTGCTCCATCGGTTCTGAACCGCGGACGCCATCAGTACGAACCGCGAGTGAACCCGAATTGCGCCCGGGCTTTCGACAAGGTGCAAGGCCTCACGGGTTTGCGCGAACGAGGAGTTTAGGAGCTTTTGGCCGTGGATGCAAAAAAGCACGGGCCATGAGATGATGAGGGCTAGGTCGCGCGTCTATTGACCTACGCGCTAAGGCACGGAGTTTGAAGCTCGCACCTTATAATCACGAGAAAGAAGTAAAAGGTAGTCTCGAGATCTCCTTGTCTGTCCGGGTTTATCCGTCGTTGAAAAACGACTCCTTATTCGCGTTCATTCGTGCCCGTTCGCGGTTGGGATTGCTTCAGTGTCTTATCGGTGTCTATTCGCGGTTACTGATTTGAGTATGTCGAACGAAAATACACTTGGGGGCGTCTTCGACTGGGATGGAGTCATCATTGATTCGTCGGTTCACCACGAAGAAAGCTGGGAACGATTGGCAAAAGAGACCGGGTACGAGCTGCCTCCCGGCCATTTCAAGAAGGGGTTCGGAATGAAGAACGAATTTATCATTCCCAAGGTGTTAAAATGGACCTCGGACCCGAAACTGATCGAGCAACTTTCGCTAATGAAAGAGGCTTTGTATCGGGAAATTGTGATGGAATGGGGCCTTAAACCGCTCCCGGGCGTTGTGGAATGGTTGAATGAGCTGCAGGCGCACCAGATTCCTTGTGCGATCGGTTCGTCCACCCATCGTCTCAACATCGAAACCGGCCTGAAACTCATCGGCCTTAAGCACTTTTTCCGGGGCGTGGTAACTGCTGAAGATGTTTCTCACGGCAAGCCGGATCCAGAGGTATTCCTGGCCGCAGCCAGCCGCATAAGCGTGCCACCAGAACGCTGCGTCGTTTTCGAGGATGCGTTCGTAGGCATTGAAGCTGCCCATCGGGGAGGAATGAAAGCCGTCGCGGTCGCCACCACGAACCCGATTGAGACACTTCAGTCCGCAGATATCGCCGTTCACAGGCTGGATGAACTTAGCGTGCCGCGTTTGGCAGAGTTAGTCGCATCAATCCGGCCTTAGCGCTCAGCCCAGGGAAATGAAGGTGCTAGCCTTTCACCGTCTCGAAGCCCAACGCAACCTCGAATTGCGTTGCCGTTTCTATAAACCTGTAACCGGATAGCGGCGGCCGCATGCTCGAGAATAATCGCTTACAAAGCGCGGACGGCGCAACTCTGCTGCGGTTCTGAAACCGTAAGATCAACCAACCAGTTTTCGACCTCGCCTTGAGAGTCAGTTCGCCTTTCCAGGTTGGTTGGTCAAGGTTACTCAATTCCGATTCGACCAGAATCAACACCCTGACGAGGAGCGCTTTTGGGTTCACTTTAACCGCGGCATCGGCATCGCCCGAGCGGGCTATCAGCTCGGTGCGCCGGGGTAAAAACAATTTTAGATTGCCATGAAGATAAGCTAACAGGTTCTCCAGAGAGATCACGTCAGGGCCTCCGCCACCGGCTGCCAACACTTCGGCCATGGCCAGGAGCAGGTCTCTCCCGGCACTGGCTCCGCCATTGATCAGTTCGAGGCTATCACGCAGCTCCGAATCCTCAATGGGCCGGGCTAAATGCGCTTGGGTGATCGAGAGGATGCCGCCGAGCTGGTTATTCAAATCGTGGATCGCTCGTTCCGCCACAAACCGCCAGAGGTGTGCTTCCTCGGCGGCCGAAATGCCTGGATCCTCCATGACGCGACTCAGTTATTTTCCGGGTGGACAGCGGCAAATATCGCGCCGTTCAAGCGGAGGTATGATACAATACTGCGGAAACCCGATCCAGCATAACAAATTCAAACAAAAGTAACTTACGTACCGCTAGCAAGTTGCGGTAATTTCTAGGTTTTATCGATAAAAACCATTTGGCATGGCCATTGAAAAAGTTGTCGTGGTCGATGATGACGCGACCATTCGCAGGTCGCTCGAGTTACAATTGAAAGACAAACGCCTTTCGGTGGCGCTTTGTGCCTCAATCGCCGAGGCCGAGCGGACCGTCGCCAAAGAATGGTTTGATATCATGTTTGTTGACGTTCGCTTACCAGACGGTGACGGGACCGATTTATTGGCGCGGCTTAGTACCCAACCGAGCAAACCGCTGATCGTAATGATGACCGGCCACGCCTCCGTTGAGTCCGCGGTCAAATGCATTCGGGCCGGCGCATTTGACTACATTATCAAACCTTTTTCGATGGGTCAGATTGACGTCGTTCTAAGCAAAGGCGCCAATTTTACCCACGCATTGAAGGTTAATCAGGCCCTCTCTTTCCAGACGTCGGACCAGACGCCTCTAGTCGGAGATAGCCCTGCTATCCGGCGTCTGCACCAGATGATCCAGAAGGTCGCGCCCACTGAAGCCACTGTTCTTATTTCGGGTGAGAACGGAACCGGTAAAGAGCTGGTTGCCACCGAAATCTTTCGCTCCAGCGGCAGGCGTGCCAAGCCTTTCATTAAGGTCAATTGCGCTGCCATCTCCGAAACTCTCATGGAGAGCGAGTTCTTCGGGCACGAAAAGGGCGCATTCACTGGTGCGATGGAGAAAAGGGAAGGTCGTTTCGAGCTGGCGGATCAGGGAACTATTTTGCTGGACGAGATTGGCGAGATACCGCTCAGGCTGCAAGCCAAGCTGTTGCGAGTTCTTCAGGAACGAGAGTTTGAGCGCGTGGGCGGAGGCCGCTCGATCCGAGTAAACGTCCGAGTATTGGCCACCACTAATCGGGACCTCGTCGGTTCAGTTGAGCGACAGGAGTTTCGGCAAGACCTCTATTACCGTTTGAACGTGTTCCCGATTCTGGTGCCTCCGCTGCGGGCACGGAAACAGGATATTCCTCAGCTCATTCAGGCGTTTTTGAAACAAATCTCACAGCGAACCGGGATCCAGCCGCTTGAGGTTACTCAGGATGCGCTCTCCATTCTTATGCTTTACGACTGGCCGGGAAATGTGCGGGAGCTTCAAAATGTTATAGAGCGCGCGGTGATCTTGAGTGAACCGGGTGAACCCATTGGGGCATCGGTTCTGGCACCGATGTTTCCTGGTGTCTCCATCAATGAAGGATCCGGCGAGCATGGCCGTCCCTCGACGCCATCGGCTCTCGCCTTTCCGGAGCAAGTCGTTCCCTTGGAATTGATCGAGCGCCAATACATAATGCACGCCCTCCGTAAGGCAAAAGGCAACCGGACTCACACCGCGCAAATGCTCGGGATCAGCATTCGAACCCTTCGGAACAAACTGGGAGCTTTTCGCGAGCAGGGGGATAAGGAGCTAGATTCCAGAAGCTAGTGTCCTGTACCGCCGCCGCGGGTCGAATTCTCCGCTCGCCGCGGGTCATTTTGATCGCGAGAAAAGCTAGGTTATTTATGGGGCAAAACACTGGTGTCCTGTCCAGTGAGAATCTTTACACCTTATGAATCGCTTTATTGATCAGGTTGCTGTCGTGACCGGCGCCGGACGTGGAATCGGCCAGGCAATCGCAGGACGCTTTGTCTCTGAAGGAGCGCGGGTCGCGGTCATCAGCCGGACAGAGGAAAACGCCCAAGCCACCGTCGGAGCATTGAACAATAGTAAACCCGACGTCGCTCGTGCTTATGCCGTCGACGTAGCGGATCCGGGCGCGGTCGCCTCCGTTTGCAGCCAAATCTTGAAAGACTTTGGGTCAGTCGCCATTCTTATCAATAACGCCGGGATTACGCGTGACCGCCTAA
>JAFAVN010000280.1 GCA_019242435.1 Verrucomicrobiota bacterium
GCCTTCACCAGTTGCTGGCCATTGCGCATTTGGCTCAGACCGGGAAGAACACCGGTAATCGTCAACACCGCGATCGCAATTCCGAATAAACCCCATCCTTTTCGCTTCGTCCGCCCAATGAGTGACAGGGATTCCATGTCTAAAAGAGTCTCTTTACTAATCAGTTTATTCCAAAGATTCACACTAGCAACGAGCGACAAAATCTACGAGCGAGCGCAATCGCCGTGAAAAAGTGTGAACGGAGCAAGAACGTGACGAGTGGCATCAGCCCGGGGCCCAACGGCTACGAAAAATTCAGTATAAACAGGCTAGGATAGACGACCTGGCTCGTTCATCTTGCTTCCGTCCGACTGCACGTTGCAATCAAATCAATGGCCGCCTGCAAAGCCAGTTGCCACGACATCAAAAAAATTTAAAACACAAGTATTTGATTTCCAAGAAGTTACGATGTCCCCCTTAATTTTGGCACGAGTCTAGCCTCTAGTAACCTCTAAATTTATCAAAAACCTGCCGTAACCATGCTTTCCTGGAGCCTCATCATTTTAATCCTAGCCATCGTAGCCTGGGTGACGGCCTCAGCGCCCGAACGTCCTAGATGGTTATTGCGGAGCTTTCTTTTAGCCTTGGTAGTCATCTTCGTTATCACCGCATTTCTGGGGTGACGCGGCGGAAACGCCGCAGAGCGAGCGCGAACCGCCGCCCGGTAGCGAAGATTGTCCCAACGCGCCAGGTAGGCATCAATGCCTGAGACAGAAATGGCGATCGCCCTCGTGCTGCCTCAAAACGCAGTCGCCAGAGGCTCTAGGAAAACAAGCGATTCAATTCAGAAGAGGAAGATCAGGTAGTGAGAGGCTTATGCGACTCGGCGGATACGCGATGTATAATGTCCGGAACGTGAAATGCCGCTAAACTTCGAGCGAGTCTCTCGGCAGATCGGAGCCTCGCCCTACTGCTTTCGGGGCTTGAGAGCCGCGACTGCCAGATCTGTTGTCCCGCCCCGCCCGGCGGTACTAGACTCGTTCTAACTCGCCGTTCAGGATCCTAACCTTCTCACCGTTAAGGGTAGTTAGCACAAAACCATCGAATCGCTCGTGGTAAGTTCGGCTGTAGTCGCACAGCAAGCATAACGCCTGTTCTTCGCCCAGAAAGAGACCGTTGATACTGTCAGATCGAAAGTGAACCCCGGCGGCGTCGCGCCCGAGTGCTATGTTATTACCAAGCTTATTTATCTCATTACCAAGCGTTAGGGACTCACCTTTCCAAGGAGTCAAAGCGGAGCCATCAGCCGTTGCCTCGACCGGGTCAGTGAGCGGAAAGTCCTCATTGAAGAACCCTTTGAGGATGGTAACACACGCTCCGGCGGTACAGGCGTGTGCTGCGGGGTAAGAGGGATGCGTTGGAGACCCCTCGGGAAACGCCACCGGCAACAGTCTGCTGTCATTTGCCGCCTGGATTCGATTGACCGCGTCACAGTTAAGGATTTGCGAATCAATATCGTAAAACTTCCGCCCGGACAGATGCATTTCAATCCGGCCGGCAAAGGATTCGGGGCGCAGCCGCCGATGCACTAACCACTTATGATAAAAGGAGCTTTTCTGGCCCAGTAAAGCCGCTTGAGCGACCATCGATAAAATGTTTTTACCGCCGAAAGTGATATCGCCAAACTGCGCCTTTGCGCCAAGATAGGGATTTGTCGGCGACAGCGCTTGATCCCCGAACTGCAACATGATAAGCGCGGCGTTCAGGTAAGATTGAAAACTGAAGTCCCGGTGTACATATTCGGCAAGCTCCCGGTTACTGCAGATGTATCGCGGAGTAGACTCAAACCAGAGCTTCTTTCTGGGGGAAGCCCCTCTTTGACAGGCCAACCACTCCGTCGTGTCTACCAGGAAACTCTGGCTCCTGGCTGGGCAACGATACCGTTGATCGATGGTTTTGAGGCCGTACGGAATATCCAGCCACAAGAACTGGCTGATATAGGGCCCAACCAAATCACCGGCCGTCTCGCCCCGGAACAGGGTTTTAGCGGTGATCTTTTGTGACGAAGGCGAGCTGAGTGGAGCAGAAAAGGCGTTTATATCGGACACAGCATCCCGGATCAGGATGCTCGTTTCATAGTTGCGAAAAGGCACATCGATAACCAGCGCCTGCCAGTAGAGTTCTGCCATCTCAACCGCCATTCTGCCGCTGGCAAAGGCGGGCGGCGGAGCTAAGTGCGTAGCGTGGCTGTCGAGTCCCACCAGGTCAAACGCGTAAGCTGCCTGCGGATTATTCAGCTTCGCCTCTGCTTGCAGATCGCGGCGAATTTGATCCAGCCGGTCAAATTCTCCAGCCGCCAGAAGCGATAACCAGTCGGCATAAGCGCTAATATCGACTTCGCCAAGATCATTATGAGGCAATGTCTTGGAGAAACTTCCTCGTCGGTCGGGATATCGCTCCTCGTCGCCGTTTGTGACGATTCCTGAGCCCTCACGGGTGTCATCTCGAGCACGGTCGCAGCGGATCTCGAATGCTCGTCGAGTGCGACCAGCCTCTCCCAACTGGTCCCGCTCGACAGGTTCAGTAGAGCTCGTTCGAATCCCCGTAGCGGCGGCGGCCGTAATCGCTAGACTCGTCTCGCCGGTTTTTCTCAGGAAGTCTCGACGAGAAATCACAAATGTCTCCCAGGTAGCAGTTCAAGGCGGCGATTCGCAGTTGAAACAGACCGTCCGTGGTATGGCACATTGTTCCCAAACCGACAGTACCGAACGAACCAGGTTCAGCAACAGGGAGATACGCCGTTTCATCCAGAGGGTTCCCTGACCGCCAACGGGACGGCAATACCGATCGCAATCGCACCGACCATGAGAACGCATGACATCGCCAACGCGATCGTCTCGTTCACCAGCGCGACGTTTGTAGCCGCACCTTCGTGAATGATCTTTAGGGCACCAATTACCGCTCGGAAAGCGAACGCGCCTGGCACCATGGCGACTACGCCTGGAAATGCAAAGGCCACAGCGGGAGCTGCGAAGTACCGGGCAAATCGCTGTGCCAGAAAGCCGACCGCTAGCGCGCCAATCAAGGTGCCGCTGATAATATCGATTCCAAGATGCAAGCAGAGGGTCCGAATGGTATGGCTCGCCAAACCGCATACTACTCCAGCCCAGGCGAATCGGACTGGAACATTGAAAAGCAGAAGGTAACCAACTGCCGCCAGCGCGGAAAATAGCGCGTCTTCCGGCACCGAAAGTAGATACTGAGTCGCTTCGACGGGAATGGTCGCACCGGTTAGCCCGGTTGCGATTATCAATCCAAAGGCAATTGCTAACGTGATCACCAGACCGAGCCCCAGCCGTGCCAGGCCCATCGTGACGTGATTCTTAATGATATCTTGGACTCCATTCACCAGCGGGACACCCGGTACAACGATCATTCCAGGCGCTACTAAGCAGAGGGCTGGCGTATTGCTTAGCCCCATTCGCACAGCAACTCCGCCGATCAGTCCACCGGTCAGCGCACCAGCAAAAGGAATGAGAAAGAGATTGAACCTCAGCCGGCCCAGAATCTGGCGCAGCCACATCCCCAGCGAACCGGCAACCCAACTGACCCAAAAAGTAGCCCAATCACTTCCGAATAACCGCGCCAAACTTCCGGCAGTTAGACCGATGGCAATGATTACCGCCCACCGTCCATAGACGGGCGGAAGATGCTCAATTCGATCGAGTTCTTCGCCAGACTTGCCTAAGTCTATCTGCCGCTGTTCCACTTTTCCTACCAGATTGGTGACGGCGGCGACCAAGGCCATGTTTACATTCATAGCCGGAATCCGATAACCGATTTTCGTACGAAATTGGTTGTCGGCGACTACGGTCAGGAGCAGGGCTTCATAGCTCACCATGAGGTGAGCCTCGCAGTCGAAGGCTGAGGCAAAGCTTGTCATCGCCGACCGCACTTGTCCTGTGTCGGACCCGCTGCCGAGCAAGATCCGGCCAATCTGAAGAGATCTATGCGCTACTTCTTCTGCCCGTGCAGGCTCCATTGGGGCTTAGTAGCGTTGTCAGCTTCTTCGGACAAGGAAGGAGCCAAACAAATTGCCCTTCCCAGCTATGCCAATGCGATTTGCTTCTGCTCCAATTTCCGATTGATCGCAATCCACAGGTCACTTTGAATCTCCATCCAATCCTCGTATCGGTCGGTCCAGGCCCGAAGCTCCAGGGTGAGCGCATTCGAGCTTAAGGTGGTAACATAAGCCTGAGGAACCGGGGTTTTGGCCACTCCCGGCGTTTCCGTCGCCGTGTCCTTTAACAATTGCACCACTGTTTTCTGATCCACACCGCGAGGAACCTGAATTTGCGCCGTGATCGCGCGTTGTCGATCTGAAAAGGTCCAGTTTGTGACCTCGCTCGATATCAGGGTACCATTCGGAACAATGATTTCGGACCCATTCGGGGTTCGAATCAGACTCGCTCGAATCCCGATTTTCCTGACAGACCCGACTGCGTCGCCCACTTGAATTACGTCACCGACTTTGATCGGCCGTTCGAAAAGCAAGATCAGACCCGACACAAAATTGTTAATTACGTTCTGCAGACCAAATCCGATACCGACACTGAAAGCCCCAGCCAATATCGTGAATTTTGTCATGTCCACTCCAAGCGCGGCTAAAGCCACAAAGAAACCAATCAGCAATACCGTGTAATGCAGCACGCTCGAGATAGCGTAGGGAAGGCCCCGCGATAATTTCAGACGATCATAAACATCTTCTTCCAGCAGGAAGCGAAGGAATTTTGAGACCAGGAATGACGCCCAGACCACCAAAATGAAACTGGCAATCTGCCCCAATGACAGCCGGAAGGATCCCAAGGTGAGCGCGACACCCAGAACCAATTTGGCTCCATTGAACAAAGGATCCGTTAGCTGGAACTGTTTTAACACGATATTCAGCCAGAGCAGAAATGTGATTGCTCGAAGGACCTGCATTACCCGCTGCCGAAGTAATCCGCGATGTTTACGAACCGCCGCGAAATAAGCCAGCGGCCTTACTTGGAAAGAGATAATTACCAGCCCTTCCAGGATCCGGATGGCGGCATAGAACACTAACGCTAAGTAAGCTGCCCGCAGAACCGAATTGCCCAGCAGATAAGAGAGCGTTGCGTATCCCAAGATATTCCCAACCAGGGCGATCGCTAGCAGAACGAGGCTGAGTCGAGCGAACCATTTGCCGGCGCGCGGAAGTGGTTGTCCGGTGCCGGTAGCCGCCCGCCTGCTGGAGCGGAGCAACCACACGATAAAGCCGATACTACCAACCAATTGCGCCACAAAAAGGCAACGTGTGATTAACGGTACCCCCACTATCACGAGTCGGATTTCATCTATGAAAAATAGAATGATCAGCGCGTAAAGAATTGGAAACGTGCGCTTCTCGAGCAACTGACGGAGCAGTAATGCAACCGATATCAGCCCAACAATTCCGAAAAATGCCATTAATAGACGCGGCATCTCCGGATAAATCAGACGAAGAAACAGCATCGATAAGCTGATCGCCGCCGCAATTGGCATATTAAACACCGGAACGGCACGCTCCAAGCTCGGATCTTCCTGTACCCACTGGCGGATCCCCTTCCGGGCCCAACGCAGCGCTATAAACAAGCAAAGAATCAGAGCGATGTGGGCAATGAACCGAGCGGGTTGCTCCGCTACATAATTTTCAAGCCTGCGAAGCTGATTTAAAAATGGGTTGCGCGTCGAATGGCCGAGCGCGCCATTCTCTCGCAGTTCCCAGATCGGCGGGCTTTCTCGATCCAGCAATTGGCTCAATGCTCGTTGTTTTGCTTGTTGCACCTGGTCGAGCACGGCTTGTACGCGCGCGCCTTCCACGGCCAGTCGTGATTGCAGGCTGAGAATGTCGGTTCGATCGTTTGTAATCGCGTTTTGAGTTTGCGTAATCAGGCCGACCGTTCGCGTGACGTGATCGAGAACATCTGGAGGAGCATTTTTGCTTCTGGCTTCATTTTCCGTCAGATTCCAGGTCTGCGCCATCGCGTCCAACCGGGCAAGCTCGGCATCCAAATCCGTGGCTCGCTGAATTAAATCATGGCTCCATCTGTTCGCGGTATCCCGGAGACTTTGCCAGCCGGTGAGCAACTCGCCAAGAATGTCAAGGGAGGGACCGTTCCTGATGATCCGTGCAGATTCGCTGCCCCGAGTATCGATCTCGCGTTCCAGATTAGGTAATTTCTGGATTACCGCCGCCTTAACTGGGTCCGATTCCAGCTCCGTATTGAGACCTTGAAGCGTGCTTTGGGTCGACGCTGCTTCGGTCACAATGTCTGGCAGAGCGATCGGTGCGGGTGTTGGTGCCGGCGTAGCAGTCGGCCTCGGGGTTGCAGTGGCTGATACCTGCTGTGCAGGCATACCGCCAACCATCGCGGCAAACGCCAGCAGAACGAAAACGGATTTCGGTACGCGATTCATACAACGTCGCGAACCTACCAATGGTTGGAGAACCTTCTAGCCCTTTTCAACAACTCGTCCAAACGCCCTGGAAGCCCAGCATAAAAAGAAATCAGCGCTGAAAGTGCGGAATAAATGCCGTCTTGCATCTATTTATCGGGTCAACTCCAGTGGAAAATGGAGTACTTCTTTGCGACGCGCTTTCAGCGCGACGCTTCTATTTTGGCCATTCCTAAAGCTTGGCCTGGGCTATAATGAATCCCAGCTTCGCCGCTGCAACTCTTGACCCCGTTGAACTCCCCCTTCTATGAAAATCGACAGCCTTGAGCTTTTTAAGGTCCCGCCGCGCTGGTTGTTTCTCAAAGTCACAGCCGACGATGGGTTAGCCGGTTGGGGCGAACCAATAGTAGAAGGTCGGGCAGACACGGTTGCAGCTGCCGTATCCGAGCTAAGCAGCTATCTGAAAGGCCGGAACCCTGATCAGATCGAGGACATCTGGCAAGTTCTTTATCGCGGTGGGTTTTATCGAGGCGGTCCCGTACTGATGAGCGCTATCGCCGGGATCGATCAGGCGCTCTGGGATCTGAAAGGCAAGCGGTACGGAATCAGTGTGCATCAAATGCTCGGCGGCCGGGTCAGAGAAAGCATGCAGGTGTATTCCTGGATCGGCGGTGATCAGCCCGCGGAAGCGGCATCCGCGGCTAAAGAGAAACAGGCTCAAGGCTATCAAGCCGTCAAAATGAATGCCTGCGCCGAGCTGCACTATATCGA
>JAFAVN010000327.1 GCA_019242435.1 Verrucomicrobiota bacterium
GCCCTGGCGCCAGTCACGCTCCCCGAAGGCCGCAATCTAACAATTGCATTCGACACTGCAAGAAGAAGTGAGGATGAGTTTCGCCTGCAAAAAAAGGGCTGTAGGGCGAACGTCCGGCGGACGCTGACATTATAAAGATTTCGCATCTCCCGGGAAGGTTCGCGTACGTAAACGCCATGAATGCCTTCAACCGGCTAGGTAGCGGCGATTGTCCGACAGACTCTGGGATGGTCTTTATCCGCTTCATGGCAAGATCCGACCTCATCCAGGGCACAGCCCCAGAACTTTTCAGCAGCCTGCTACCTTAAACCTAAAACTTTTGTCGTGGCGACGCGGCGCCGCTCCCAAAAGGAGACGAAGTCTCGGTTAGATTGGACAGCCGCCGGCACCAAGTAGATGATAACAATCACGCCGCCCATGACTCAAAGTACACTTTGCCCTAAAGAAGGTTGGAACGTACTTCATCTTTTTTACCGGATCGATTATGCCGCTTGGCGGTTACTGAGTGAACAGGAACGGCGAAACGCTAAGACGACACTGTCTTCGCTGGTCCAGGAGGTTCGAGCCGCGAACAGCACCCAACTTTTGACTTTCAGCATTGTCTCTCCAAAGGCAGATCTCGGTTTCATGTTGCTAACACCTGATCTGCATTTTGCCAATGCGATCGAAAAAAAGCTCTCGCTTTCACTTGGAGACGACGTTCTTACCCCAGTCTTCAGCTTTTATTCGCTAACGGAGCGCAGCGAATACACCATGTCCGAAGACGAGCACCGGGCGGTCCTCATTAAGGAAAAAAACCTGAAGCCCGAGTCGGATGAATTTGAACAATCGATCGCTGAGTTTAGAGGCCGCATGCAGAAATACCTGAAGGACCGGCTCTACCCAAATCTGCCGGACTGGCCGGTGATCTGTTTCTATCCGATGACCAAACGCCGGGAATACGAGAACAACTGGTACCGGCTTCCATTCGAGGAGCGAAAAGAATTGATGGCTGGGCATGGTCGGCTAGGCCGCCAGTATGCCGGCCGAGTGCGTCAATTGATCACGGGCGCAACCGGTCTCGATGACTGGGAGTGGGGCGTCACTTTGTTCGCCCAAGACGTTTTCGAAGTAAAATCGATCGTTTACGAAATGCGATTCGACGAAGTAAGCGCGCGTTTTGCCGAGTTTGGCGAATTCTTTATCGGTTTGCAGTTGCCGCTCGACCTATTGTTCCAGCGTTTGACTCTCTGAACCGGAAGGGAGCTAGGAGCTAACATCTAGAAGCTAGTGTCCTGTCCCATAAATAGCTTGGCTTGGGACAGGACACTAGATTCTAAGCTCCTAGCTTCTTTCTTTCCCCAAAACCCACGCTTAGATTGCTCAAGGATGTCTTTTATCATGACGAAACTCGAACGCTTGCGTGGAATCCTTAAGGCTCATCCCGGCCTCCTGGTCGCGTATTCCGGCGGCGTGGATAGCACTTACCTGCTGGCGGAAGCCGTGGATCTGCTTGGAGCCAAAGTGACCGGTGTTATCGCAGATAGCCCTTCCCTTCCCCGCCGGGCTTTACAGGACGCGATCAGGGTTGCGCAATCGCTTCATGCGCGTCTTCAAGTCTTGCGTACCACTGAACTGGATCAGCCGGAGTATGCTGCCAACCCGGTTAACCGATGTTATTTCTGTAAGAGCGAGCTTTTTCGAAGGATGGCTGGTATTGCCTCGAGTCAGGGGTTTGCGGCGCTAGCCTACGGAGAAAACGCGGACGACGCCTTGGAATTCCGGCCGGGTGCTCAGGCAGCGGTTGAGTTCCAAGTCCTGGCTCCATTGCGCATGGCCGGCCTGACTAAGTCCGAGATCCGAGAGCTTTCGAAAAACCGGGGCCTACCCACCGCAGATCAACCAGCTCAGCCCTGCCTCAGCTCACGCATTCAACATGGTATACCCGTTAGTCAGGCAGCGCTTTTGATGGTTGAACGAGCGGAAGAAGCCGTGCGCCACTACGGGTTTTATGTCTTTCGAGTGCGCTATTTGCACAATCAACATGGCGTCCCCGTCGCCAAGCTACAAGTTGCTCCGCCCGAACTTGGCCGCCTCGCATTTTATTGGCCAAAGATCCGGCCTGCTTTGATCGATGCCGGATTCAGTGACGCATTTTTAGACCCGGCCGGATACCACCCTCCCGCCCCAAGGAATCAATCGTAAAAAATGTCGCATCGCTCGCCTGAATGGCTCACACTCTGTGGCACGAGGTTTGCCCCACGGCCGCAACCAGTGTGGGATATTTGCGCGATGAAGCCTTTTTGAGAGAATGCAGAAAAATCAGCCCGCCGCCCAACTCGAGGAAAACGAGGCCACCCGTAACCGACCGGCCAAAAGAAAGATCCTCCTGGTAGATGACCATCCGATCTTTCGCCACGGCTTGGCAGAACTGTTGGATGCCCAGACAGATTTAACGGTGTGCGGCCATGCCGATTCTGCTCCAGGGGCGCTCGAGCAAATGCGCCAGCTGAAACCGGATCTGGCGATTTTGGATATTACGTTGCGGGGCACCAACGGGATCGAGTTGGTAAAATTGATGAAAGCGGAGTATCCACAATTGCCGGTCCTCGTTCTTTCCATGCACGACGAATCACTCTACGCGCTACGTGCCCTCAGGGCAGGAGCCCTCGGCTACGTGATGAAAGCAGAGGGAGTCCAGCACGTACTGGAAGCAGTGCGCCGAGTTTTGGAAGGAAAGCTATTCGTAAGCCCCAAACTGGGCGAAAAACTCATCTTCAAAGCCATCCACGGCTCGGAAAGCGACTCGCCATCCCCGATCGATCGGCTATCAGACCGTGAATTGGAAGTACTGGTGATGCTAGGAAGAGGCCATAGTACCCGCTCGATTGCGAAACAGATTAATCTGAGTGTTAAAACCGTCGAGACTCATCGAGCCCATATCAAAGAAAAACTCGGATTTTCTGACGCCAACGAAATGGTACGCTTCGCAATCGATTGGGTGGCTCAGCAAGAGGCCTGACAAAACGGCCGAAAAAGAAAGGAGCTGAGCACCGGTTCTCTCTCCATGTACTAGTGCTCAGCCCAGCAAATAACTCCGTCCCTGGTCAACAAAGATCCTAGACATTATTGTCTTTTGCGCCAGTTCTAACGTATCAGGTGTTCGCCTGATTGAGGCATCAAGGAATTACCTGATGAGGCAGGCAGGTTAAAGTTCTGGTTCAATATTTAAGGCTCAAGGCGTGCCTATTTCACTGATAAGCTCTCTAGCGGACCGCGAATGACGGATCCTGGAGTCAGAGCGATACCTTGAGCTTTGAACGTCGAATCTTGAAACTTGAACCTTGAGCTTTGAAGCCCGCCGCTCACAGCATATCTAGCCGGACCTTTTTCCGGGGCGGCGGAAACAAGGCGTCCATCTCGGCCAGTATTTTCTGGCTCAATCTAATCTCCAGCGCCTTCCGGTTCTCACGTACGTGCTGTTCCGATCCGGCTTTGGGTATGGCTATGACTCCGTCCTGGTGCAACAACCACGCCAGGGCAAGCTGAAAACGGCTGGCGTTCATTATCCGAGCGATTGACTCCATTTTTTGGGGCAGCCTGCCTTGCTCCACTGGAGAATAAGCCATCACCGGGATCCTGTGCGCCCGGCACCAGGGTAACAGATCCCACTCGATTCCTCGACGGGTGAGATTGTATAAGACCTGATCCGTAAACACCTCGTCGCCCCGCGGTAATTTGAACCATTGCTCCAATTCGTCGAGGTCCAGATTACTTACTCCGTATTGCCGGATCTTGCCCTGCCTTTTCAGCTGCTCGAACCCAGCCAAGGTTTCGCTGAAGGGCACGGCACCCCGCCAGTGGAGCAGATACAAGTCAAGATAATCGGTGCGCAAACGGCGCAGACTTCCCTCACAAGCGGCCACAATCCCGGTGCGGTCTGCCCGATGCGGATAAACCTTACTCACCAGAAGTACTTCTGGCCGTTTACCTGCGATTGCCTCTCCCACCAATGTCTCCGCCGCACCTTCGCCATACATCTCCGCGGTATCGATCAGTGTCATTCCCAAATCAAAGCCAACCCGTAATGCCCTGAGCTCCGATTGCCGCAACTCCGAACGTTCGCCCATCCGCCAGGTGCCCTGCCCAAGCCGCGGAAAGTTCTGTTCAGGCTTCGCCATTCGCTGTTCTCTGTACGCGTTTGGGGTTAACGGTTCATCCTTCTCTATTCACAGTTCACTGTCAGTATCTCGCATTTGTCTCGCATTTCGCGTGTTCACTACCTCTCTCTGGCGCTTGCTCCTCTTACTTTTTCGTGGAAAATAGGCGCTCGGAGAGACCCTGCCGACGCGCTAAAACTTCGGTGACGCAAATCAATGGAGCCTGAACGCATCGCGATGCCAGAAATATTCTCTCAGCCTCTCCACTCTCAGAAGCCGGAAACCCTTGAAGTCGCCAGGCAGCTACCGCCGGCGAGAACTATCTTCCCCGTCTTATTATTTTATTGCTGCTTAATTGCGTTCACTTATCTGAGCGCCTGCGGTTTTCCCCGTTTACTGGATCAGATTGATGGGCAATACGCAGGGGCAGCCCGCGAGATGATCTCTAATCATCACTGGCTGGTGCCGACTCAAAATGGGGTCCCTCGGCTCCGCAAGCCTCCATTGACCTACTGGCTGGAAATTATCTCGTTCCAGAGCCTTGGACTCAACGAGTTTGCCGCTCGATTACCGGTCAGCCTAGCGACATTGGGGTGGTTTATCGCTGTGGGGCTGCTCGCCTACGAGTGCTCCCGAGATAAACTCTCCAGTGTGGCCAGCAGCGTGATCCTGGCGACTTTCTTTGGCACCTTTCAATTTTCTCATTTAGTGATGCCCGAACTGCTGTTCGCATTGCTGCTGACCTGCAGTTTCTGGCTGCTGATCCGGTTGGCAAAGAAAAACGAGACCGCCGACAGGCTTTCTCCAGAGCTCGTCTTCCTCTGGATTGTCATGGCCTTGGGCGTTCTTTGTAAAGGCGCACATGGCTTGTTGCTGCCAATTGGCATTTTAGCAGTAGCCGCTTGGTTGCGGCCCACCCTGCGCCCGGTATTCTGGCGCATCATTCTCAGCAAGACCGGCTGGTTAATATTCGCGGCCTTGGTTTGTCCTTGGTATCTGGCGATAGAACATCATTATCCCGGTTTTATTCTCGACCAGTTCGGCAACGAACAAGCCAATATGCTGATCGGACGCCGGTGGCCCGTCGACGGAGCCCACTTACCGCTGCTCGGCTTCTGGCTAGAACAGCTGGCCGTTCTTTTTCCCTGGACCTTTCTCATCCCCGGCGCTGTGGTTGCTTCCTGCCGATTTCTTAAATCAGGTCAGCGCGTTTCATCAGACACGCTCCTGCTTTCACTCTGGTTTTTCATTTATGCCGCGGCAATCACCTTCGCTAACCTACAAGATTATTACCTGGTCATTTGTCTCCCGCTGGTTGCAATCTGGTTAGCCTGGTCCTTTACTCAAAATCTTCGTCAGTTATTCACCTCCTTTTTCCCGGGCTCACTCCTGATCCTCAGTGGGGCCGTCGGTATCAGCCTCGGCAGCCAGCAGATCGCTCCTTTTTTTCACGCCCAAAAGGGCGCTCTTGCGTCGGAAATGGCCGTCACCAGTGTGGCTACCGCTTTTGCTGATCTGGCCGGCGCGGTTAGTCGATCGCTTACTATCGGCCTGTTGTTGTTTGGCTCGTGCGCCGTCATTGCCGGCATCACCTTGATCGTTCTTCGCCGACATAGGCGAATCGCTCTGTTAATTCTGCCTCCCTTCGTCCTGATTATCTGTATATTGGGCCTGCTCGAAGAAGTGGTTCTACAAGATTATCTTTCCTCAGGTTCCATTGCCTCCGCCATCAATCGAAATTCTGATCCCAATACTTTAATTGTTAGCAAAGGCAGCATCAGCGATCGCACTAGCCTCTACTTTTATTTAAACCGAAAAATCTGCTGGTTGGAAGGAGATCCCAACCAGGAATACGTCACCCGTCGCTACGGCAAAGGCGACGATCTGTATCTTAGCACGTCTGACTTACGGAAAGCCTGGTATAGCCCGCAAAAAGTCTATCTGATCCTCGACCACGCCTCTTTAAGCTCCATCTGCAAAGGGCTACAGCTCGACCCGAATAAGCTGCGAGTATTGATCACAACACCGACCGATCTGGTGATTGCGAATGGGGGATAGAGGTTTTTGAGGAGTGCTGAAATGGTCAAAAGCCGAGAGAGTTTCCGTTATGGGAAGATTATTTATAACATTTATTGACAAAGTTAT
>JAFAVN010000581.1 GCA_019242435.1 Verrucomicrobiota bacterium
TGTTGGGGCTCGACAGCGGCGTCTACTGGTCCAATGTGCACAGCGCTGTCCGCTTTGAGGATGTTCGCGAATGTCTGTTGAAGGCGCTGGTTTTCGGTAGCGTGACCATCGCGATCTGCTGTCACAGCGGGTTTACCGCCCATCGCCGGATCGGCGTTTCCGGTTCGCGCGCGGTGAGTATTTCCACTACGCGAGCCGTCGTGTTCTCCAGCATCGCAACCTTGGCGGTTGACTACGTGATTACCTCTTTCCTGGTATGACTGATGCGAAACCGATTTTGACGGTTAAAGAATTGCGCAAACAATTCGGGGAACATGTCGTGCTCAGCGAGGTCAACCTGGTTGTGAACCGCGGCAGCATCATCTCTGTGCTGGGGCGTAGCGGAATTGGGAAATCCGTTTTTCTCAAGTGTTTAGCCGGATTATTGCAACCCGACGCCGGCGAAGTCTGGTTTGAGGAAGAGAAAAAGTTCCGGCACTGCAGCTATCTATTTCAAGCTAACGCATTGTTCGATTCACTGACCGCTTTTGAAAATGTTGCCCTGCCCTTGGAGCAGACAACCCGGCTTCGACCCGGTGCAATTGAGCAGGCGGTAACGTCCGCTCTCACAGATCTTGGTTTGGAAGAATTCGCCGATTATTTTCCGGCTCAGCTCTCGGGAGGCATGCAAAAACGACTGGCGCTAGCTCGCGCCTTAGTAACCAAGCCTGCCTTAGTGCTGTTCGATGAACCGACCGCGGGATTGGATCCGATCGCTCGAAATGGTGTTTTCTCGATGATCAGACAATACCGCGACCAATTCGATTTTACGGCGGTGGTTGTGACACACGACGTTCCTCAGGCGCTCGCCACCAGCGACCGGGTCGCCCTGCTCGAGAACGGCCGGATCCACTTTCAAGGCACCCCCGCCGAGTTTGCCGCTTCCGGCGATTCGACGGTGCGGAGCTTTGGAGCGGAATTCATGAACGCGCTTCGCGATGACAAACAACCAATGACAAATGACCAATTAAAACCGCGTATGCCCACGAATTAAAAGCCGAACTCCTCTTTCTCTCCCCGATGAAACAATCTTCGATGGAACTTTCCGCCGGTGCCTTTGTTTTCCTGGGACTGGTAGCTATTGCTTGGTTTGCCATCCAAGCAGGTGCACGGTTCCCCGTGGCGGGGTCGACCTACTCGATTAATGCCAGGTTCTCGAATGCCGGGGGTTTGAAACCAGGAAGTCAGGTTTTTCTGGCCGGCGTTCCAGTGGGTCGCGTGGATAAGATTAATCTTGATCCCCAATTCGCCGCCATCGTTCAGATGGAAATTGACAAAGATGTACAGCTTCCCAATGACACGATCGCTTCCATCAAAACAAGTGGCTTGCTCGGCGACAGATTCATCGCGTTGTCTCCCGGCTCCGCCACCCAAAATTTCGCGCCGGGAGGCACGATTACCGATACTGAATCTGCCGTCGATCTGGAAGGGCTGATCAGCCGATTCGCTTTCGGCAACGTCTCCGCATCCCCGTCACCGTCACCTTCACCATCGAAATGACATTCCCGTTCCCGCTTCCACGCGTTCTCCGACTTCGCCATCGGCTCCCGCACGCCGATACGCCGACACGCCCATACGCCGACAGGCCAAACGCTCGAAGGTCGGTTCGCGCGGCGTTCGCCGCGTTCACGGCGTTTTCTCTGGCTATTCAGCTTGCTCAGGCCGCGACATCAGAGGATCCCCTGACGATGCTTCGTAGGGGAACGGACGAAGTCCTCGCGATCGCTTACTCCGGCCAAAGCCCTGCATCGCTTCCCGACCGGCTACGGCCGCTACTTCAGAAAGACTTTGCCTTCGACCTGGTCACTCGCCAGGCAATAGGGCCAGGTTGGCGACAATTTACGCCGAGCGAACGACAACAGGTGACCGATCTTTTCACCCGGCTGCTTCTACGAATCTATTCTGCTCGAGTGGTTGGAACCCAACGGCCGAACATCAATTACGGGAAGCCCGTCACCCTGGCGCCGGACCGATGCGAAATCTCGACTCAAGTCACCATACCGAACACCGACAAACCTTATTCAGTGGTCTACCGCGCGATCAAGCTTCCAGAAGGCTGGCGTATCTACGATGTTCTCATCGAGGGAGTCAGCTTCGTCGCCAACTATCGAGCCCAGTTCGATGAAGTAGTCCAACGCGGCGGTGCCCCGGCTGTTATCCAAGCTCTCAAAGCTAAACTTGCTCAACCCATCAATCCTAACTCGTGAATTACCTAATTCCTGGCTTGTTGTTGCTCTTCAGTTGCGTTTTTGGCTACGCGGATCAGCGTAACCAACCCAACCTCAAAGTAACAAAGTCTTCGCCGCAAACGCTTGCAGCTACAACAACCAGTACTTCCGCGGATGAACTCACTAATGCGCCGGCCGAGAAAGTGAATGATCCCTTTGAACGAATCAACCGCTCTACCTTTCGTTTGAATGACTCGCTGACTATCCACGTTGCCAAGCCTGTAGCCCGCACTTATGAGCACCTTGTACCGCACAAGGTTCGCACGGCCGTCTCGAACTTTTTCTATAACCTGGACTTTCCCGTCCGGTTCGCTAATGACGTGTTGCAAGGCCGGATCAAACGGTCTGGGCAGGAAGTGAGTATGTTTATTATTAACACAACCGCCGGTATTGCCGGGTTCATACGTGTTTCCGATCATGTGCCCACGTTAGTGGACGTACCGCCGGAAGACTTTGGGCTGACCTTAGCGCGCTGGGGATTTTCCCCCGGCCCATATATGGTCGTGCCGGTGCTAGGTCCTTCGACCATCCGCGACTCGGTCGGTCTGGGTGGAGATTTTGCTTTAAATCCTCTGAACTGGTATCAGCTAGGCGTCTTCGCGCATAATTACATCCCCACTTGGGCCAACTACACATTAGGAGGCGCCAGGGTTATCAGCGGGTTGCCAGGCGGCGTTCGTACCTACGAACAAATGAAGGAAACCGCCATTGACCCCTACATTGCCGTCCGGAACGCCTATCTGAGCCATCGCGCCGCGCAGCTACAGAAATAGGCGCTTCGCGCATGACAAATGGTTCCTTTTGCGACTTTGCGCGAGGTTTCTTCGTGGTCCCCATTCGAAACTCTAAATTCGAACTTCGAACTCCTGTCTAGGGCGTCACGGCAAACCTGACCGCACCTTGTTGGGATCCGTTAGTGATTATCGCTTCGAACTGCCGTGGATCTGCATTTGGATGTAGCTCGACGAGCCGGAAATGGTCGATGTTTGGCTGGGAGGTGATCCGCTGCACGTCGTTCGTCTCGATGTTCTTAACAAAGACTACATCCTTTCCTCCGTCCTCGAGCCAACTAACTAGAACAAGCTTGTTGAATACACCCCCCCGGGTTTGCAGAGAGGTTTGGGTGTTTGGCGCCGCCACCGGGGTGGTTTGCGGAATTGCCGGAGTGATCGGCGTCATGGCATCGGTTCGAGACTCGGTTTTCTCGGCTGGGTCCTGGACAACTGCCTTTTGTTGCCCTGCTGCGCTGGTCGAAAGATAGCCGCCACTATCAACAAACCCCGGGTCAGGCCTTGACTCCGCGGGGTGTGAATTTCCGGTGTTGTTGATCACGATGACCACAGGATTACGGTCGCCGGCGCCGCCGAATGATTGGGGCTGCACAGAGTTATCCGAATTGTCCCAATACTGATAGTCGGAATCCGGCTGCAAATACGAATAGGCTAACGGATCGCAATAGGGATACCAGTAACCAGGCCAGACAAACGGCTGAAAAAAGGCTGCACGGCCCTGACCAAAGAACCGGCGGTTGGCAAAGGATCGCCCATGAAAATCGCCGTCGTTGAATCTACCGGCGTGAGAGAAAAACGCGCCTCGGCCGGCAGAGCCGCCATGAAAACCTCGGCCGGCAAACCCGCTACCCGGACCCGCTTTAGACGTTGCGGCCAGTATCAAAAAGACGCACGCGGCCAATGATGGGATTTTCACGCGATTAAGCCCGCCTTTCTTTTGGCAACGCCACAAACATCGTCGGGCGTCCGGGCTTGTCAACGAGACCCGGGGAAGAACCAACAAACTTCAGAGGACCTCTCGCAACGACGCGAAGGGAAATGCAGAAGCTACGCCGCCAGGTCGGCCTTTGCGAGTTTGCGCCCCGCCCGCAACGCTTCGCGAAGCGACGCGCGGCCGGGGCTTGGCGTGAGTTTCCCCACCAGTCACCAATCCCTAGTCACCAATCACGGGCCCGAACTAGCCACTCCCTTCCCGAAGCGCTACGTGCATCGTGTCCCCTTTTTTCACCTGCGATTGGCCTCGGGTGCGCACGGTGAACTCTTTCGCGCTTCCCATACTGGTTTCCAGGATCTCCGCTCCGATCTCAGAGGTCTGCACCTCGACTCGCATGTTTTCCCAACCCAGAACGTCCTGCTCCAGTTTTGCCTCGACTAACCAGGTATCACTCAGCCGATCCGGCTCGGATTCGGGAGTTTCTCTTCGATTCTCAACGACTTTAGCCTCAAGGACTTTCATATCGTATCCTTTCAATATTGATTTCGAACGGCCCAGGTCCGCCGGCCCTGTCCGTAGCGCGCAGGGAAAATAGCCGCAAAAGAGCACAAAGAACGCAAGAGAAAGAACAGCGGGACGGATTCAAGGCTTCGCGGTTCAGTTTATAGCCGGTGCGTCCGGCAAAACCAAGCTTCCGGCGATGGCCTACAGACACCAATACCGCCAATTTAGCGGTTTGTCGCGAGCCTATGCCGCAGCCGCAACTGCGGCTCTTGCTAATTTCGACTCGCTCGTGCTCGAGCCGCTGGCCGAGGGGACCAAGGACGTGCAGAAAGCCAAGCAGATCATCTCGCAGCGCGACCCCCTTTTTTGGTGGTTCCTATCGCCGTAGATTATGCTGAGAGCCTCAATACGGCGAAAAATCTCGACCCGGCCGATCGCGTATCTTTGCAGCTGGCAGCCGGCGTCGCCAGTTACCTAGGCAGCGCCTACCTCTTGGACAAGTGGTATGGACTTAGTCCGGATCCTGTCCAGCTGCTGAAAAATAACGTCCTGACCTTCACGAACGAGCGAGCGCTGAGTTTCCAACTGGATGCAGCCAAACAGAACGCATTGATTGCTGCCGCTGAATGCAAAACGAAGCTCGGCTTTATACCGGACGAGGTCGCATACGAGTTCCAGGGCGCCAATGGGAGCCGCGAGGGCGATGACAAAGACAAACTGAATTCTTTACTAGACTATTGGCATGCCACCTTCTTTGCTCATTTGGCTGTGCAATTAGCAGCCCACTGAGGCGAGCTCCGGATGCGGGCCGTGAGCCAGTGAGAAGCGAGAAGTGATCGGCGATAGCTGTGAGCCTGCGCAGGCCAAGCGCCTTCGGAGCGCGTTTCCCAAGCGGTTTTTTGCCACCTGCGAGCAACGTGGAAACCGTCACACCAGTCGCAACCGGGGTGACCTTCGACCGGCGGTAGCAACCCCGTGGCGATTGAAATCGACTTATCCCGCTGCTGCTAGAGCACTATCGGCTTGACAATCTAAAACAGACCGTAGTCTCATAAGGCCCTAAAGAGCGGAGCCTTAGCCAAAAATGTCTCTTTCTTCGGATGTCGCTCAAGAGGACACGGGACGCCTAGCTGGTTGGAACCGACAGGCTTCGCTCATCCTCGACCTTGTTCTTTGGGTGTGCGTTTTAGCAGCCGGCTGCGGACAGGCTTCCGCGAAGTCTCACGACACCGGTAGTACTGGCTTTGCCAGTTACGCAATGGCACCGGGCGAAGAGCCGCTTCTTAAATTCCGGGATATGACCTCGCCGCGATATAGCGCAAAAGCGCTGCCGGATATGATCCGAGAACCCCAACCCCACCTGGGAGTCTCGGTCTACTACTATCGCCGCCGGCACCACCGGACGACCTCCCACAAGGTCAAAGGGTATGTCCGGCACCACCCGCGGCTTCATCCATTCTGGCCGAGTCCACGTCCTCACAATGTAACTGGACCTTCTTTGGTCGACCGAGACACCGCTTTGAGTGGAGGACCAGGACGGTATATCTGGAGGCGCGACATTATCACGACGATCTTCTGGATCGGCGAGCGCCCCAGGGGCAATAACCCCGTCCCTAATGCTCGCAGCTCCTGGGATAGATACTGGTACTACGACTACGGAGGCTACGATGATCCGGACCCTGGTTCGCGCAGAGATTTTATTCCGGTCAACTTTGTTCCTCGCCAGAATCCATTTTACTTTGCTCTCCCTTACAACGATGTCGAAGGCGGACATACTAAATACGAAGCAAGCCAGGTAATTCCCTGGTTCAGACACGCATTTGTTCGCGATGGGCAAACCGTTCTCAAAAATCGATGGATTGCGATCCACCACGGAGACAGAGTTTGTTACGCCCAGTGGGAAGATTGTGGACCATTCCGCACGGATGACTGGCGATACGTGTTTGGTAACGAACGTCCAAGACCGAACTTAAATCAGGGCGCCGGTTTAGATGTGTCGCCTGCGGTTCGCGATTACCTGGGTCTTGGCATCAAAGATCCGTGTGACTGGAAATTCGTCGAGTTTCGGGATGTACCTCCCGGTCCGTGGACCAGGTACGGCGACAACAACACGTTCGTCATTCTGCGGCGCCAGGGCAATAAGGGGTTCGCGGCCGAGTGAGTATCGGCTTTCGGATCGCTCCCTCCTTGCTACTCAGGTTCAAGCTTCTGCCGGTTTGAGACCGGCCTGGCAGGCAAGAGCGCGTAGAAGGATATTCAATCAGTGACCGTGGAACCGGACCTATCGGACGTTCGTGTCGGCCGCTGCTTTAACTTTCGTTGTCATGAAGTCTTGAGTGAGACGGATGATTTCCCTTGGCTTTAAATCCAGCGCGAAATGGCCGGCGTCCAAGATGTGGACCTCGGCATGAGGGTCATCCCTTTTATACGCTTCTCCACCAGCTACGGTGAACGAAGTATCGTACCGCCCCCACAAAACGAGGAGTGGCGGCTGCTTGTCGCGAAGCCACTGCTGCCATTTCGGGTAGGATTTAACATTGTTCTGGTAGTCATAAAAGAGATCTAACTGAATATCACCCTGTACCGGTTGGTTCAGGAAATAATACTCGTCTACCCACAAATCGGGGTTGTACTGCGTGGGGTCCGGCGAAGTACCGATGTGCCTCTTGCGAGTGGCTTCCAGGGACAAAAGGTTAGTCCGGACTTCGGCCTCATGAGCCGATCGGTCCTGCCAGAACGCTCGCCGCACAGCCCAAAGAGGAGAAAGACCTTCTTCGTGTGAGACGGCATTTTGGATAATCATCGCCTGAACTCTTTCGGGATGAGCGAGGGCCATGCGAAAACCGACCGGACCGCCGTAGTCCTGCATGAACAGGGTGTAGCGATCCAGATGCAGTTGCTCCCCGAAATCATCAATTACCTTCGCCAAATGATCGAAAGTGTAAGCGAAAGTCTTGTGGTCGGGCCAGGACGAATGCCCAAAGCCAGGATAGTCAGGAGCGACCAGATGGTACTGGCTAGCTAATTCTGACTCCAACAGCGGCTGATACATACGCGAAGAGGACGGCAATCCATGCAGCAGCAGAATCACAGGTCCACTTTTCGGCCCAGCTTCTCGATAGAATATATCGAGATCATCGACCCGGATTGTGCGGTAGGAGACTTCACCAAAAGCATTTGTGATGTTCATCGTGAAGATTACTCCAAGGATTACCAAGGCCCGGTTCATACGATCTCGAAGACGAATTCCACGGCGGCAGGCATGGCGATCGGGAGACCTTGAACATCGTATACCGCCCACACACGACCGCTTCTAACGCTGGAATCACTATCGACCGGCATGAACCCCTCCATCCACTCGAATGTTTTCGCCCGTCACGAACGTAGCGTTCTGCAGATAGAGTATCGCGTCGACGATATCAGATATTTCACCCATCCGAGCGAGGGGGTGAAACTTCGCCAGCGCCTCATGATCGTCCTCGGCATGCATTGGCGTGTTGATGACGCCGGGTGATACGGTGTTGAACCGGATGTTGTACCCAGCGTATTCCAGCGCCAGCGCCTTGCTCACGGCCGGCATTGGCGATTTCGATAGAACCGCCAAAACAGCAGGCGCAGCGCCGCTCGGTTGATCCGCCACCACCGCGGAAATGTCGACCACATGCCCAGATTTTTGCTTCTTCATCAGCGGAATTACCTGCTGCGTCATGTAAAAGAAGCTGGCAACATTGGTATTCATCACCAGGTTGTAGTCTTCCTCGGTGTAGTCGGTGAATGCCTTCGGCAGGTAGATTCCGGCGTTATTAACTAGCAGATCAATACGGCCGAATTGCTTCAGTGCTGCGTCCGCCACCTTGACCGCGGTTTCCTTACGGCCGGCGTCTCCATCCACAAGGACGAGATCGGGTGATGGCTTCAGCTGCTTCGATTTGCTGATGGAACGAGAGGTGGCGACGACTCGCCAGCCGCGCTCGAGCAGCGCCTGGGTGAGGCCAAGGCCGATTCCGCTGGAAGCGCCCGTGACGATGGCGACAGATTGTTGGGTTGTACTCATACTGAATCTTTTTGCAATTGGGCTGTTTAGTGGGCAGAAAGCGTTAAGAACAGATCTTCGCACCATTGACGGGTGCGGCGGCCGTCAGCCAGACCTGCTTCCCGGTAGAAAATCCTAATCCCGTCAGCCTCAACGGTTTTGAGCGAAATAGTGGTAGGCGGTGGTGCCATCTCTAACTTAGAAATAGAAAGTTAGCGCGTTACAGAGTAGCCGGGCAAACAGTAACTTGTCAAATCATTATTTTATAAGTTACCATTGCTCGCGCTCGTGTCTCTGACCTGTCCAGATTCTCCATC
>JAFAVN010000615.1 GCA_019242435.1 Verrucomicrobiota bacterium
CCTCACTGATTATTTAGGCGCGATGAAGCCTTGGCGGAGTCGGCTCCGCTAGGAGCGGCATCCTGGGCCATGCACCCGAAGGTAAATAATTTACCCAAACAGATATCGCTCCTCCGGAGCTCGTCTTTTTTTTGCATTTTGGATCTATAAAGATCCGGCTCCTCCGGAGCCGTTTTTCAATCCGCCGTCGGCATTGTAACCGAGGCAAAGACCGGCTCCGTAGGAGCTAAATCTTTATAGTCACCGCAGTGTAGAAGCCGTGAGCTCCGCTAGGAGCGGCATCCAAGGCCATGCACCCGAAGGTAAATAATCTAGCCAAACAGATATCGCTCCTCCGGAGCTCGTCATTTTTTGCATTTTGGATCTATAAAGATCCGGCTCCTATAAAGATCCGACTCCTCCGGAGCCGTTTTTCAATCCACCCATCGGCATTATAAGCGAGGCAAAGACTGGCTCCATAGGAGCCAAATCTTTATAGTAACCGTAACGTAGAAAGTCATGCAGCTCCGCTAGGAGCGGCATCCGCAAGCACTCCCTTACATTCCCCCGAGCAATTCCCGCATCTTGGCGAAGTGCGTCCTGGCGGTTCCCTCACTGGCCGGCTGATTGGCGATGACGTGATAGTTGATGCGCTCGACGTGCGCAGGATCTAAATCTTTTAAAAACGAGCTCGGATGACAGGGAGAGGGGCTGCCGTATTTCGTCCGGGTAGCGCAGTGAGTGACGGTCAGCGTCTCCATCGCACGCGTGATTCCCACATAGAATAATCGGCGTTCTTCATCCAGTTGACCGTCCACTTTGGAGCGATCATGCGGTAGAATGCCTTCTTCAAGTCCGATCAGAAAAACGTGCGGGAATTCTAATCCTTTGGCAGCATGAAAGGTAATTAGAGTGATCCCGTCCGGGGTGTCTTCATTTTTGTCGTCACGATCCTGATCCAGTGTCATCTCCGCGAGAAAACCAATTAACCCGTCATTGGAGCGAAGTTGGTAGTCACTCAGGGTTCGAATTAACTCGCGGACGTTTTCTTCCCGGTTAATGGCTTCCTCCTGAGTTTTGCAATTTCGGCGGAGTTCACCGGGATAATCGATCTCGTCTAAGAATTTCTGCGCGATAACACTCAGGTTGGCTAGCGGCTGAAGTACTTCGGTCTCGTACCGGTCAAGTAATTCAGCAAATTTTTCGACGGCTGTTCTGGTCCTGGAGCTGAGAAGATCCAGGAACGCAGGTGATAGGAGAGTTTGGTAAACACTGGTCTGGTGCTGGTTGCTTTCCGCAACTGCTAGTTCAATGGTAGAATTACCAATTCCACGAGCGGGCGTGTTAATAATCCGTAAAAAATTAAGATCATCGTTCGGGTTTGCCAGGCAGGAGAGATAAGCCAGGATATCTTTTACTTCGCGGCGTTCGAAAAAACTCCGTCCACCAATGAGACGGTAGGGGATGCGTAACCTGCGCAGGTTTTCTTCCAATAACCGGGACTGAGCGTTCATCCGGAAGACGATGGCAAACCGGTTCCAGCTGAGATTACCGATCTGCTGCCGTTTCTGAATCTCCGAGATCACGAAGTTAGCTTCCTCATGATCATCTGGAACTTCTAACACAACCACCTTTTCGCCTTCCCCGTTCCGGCTCCATAGCGTCTTAGGCCGGCGTCTTGGGTTGTGCCTGATAATGCTGTTTGCGGCACCCAGGATAGAAGCCGTGCTGCGATAGTTCTGTTCCAGTTTGACGATCGCTGGCTTAGGAAAATGATGTTCGAACTCCAGAATGTTAGCGACTTCTGCGCCTCTCCAGCCATAAATGCTTTGGTCGTCATCGCCTACGACACAAACGTTCTGATGCTTAGCGCCTAGGTAACGAACCAGCTCAAGTTGCAGCCGGTTGGTATCCTGGAACTCGTCTACCATGATGTAGCGATAACGATTCTGCCATTTTTCGGCTGTATCGACGTACTCCTCAAAAAGGCGGACCGTTAGGATAAGTAGATCATCGAAATCAACCGCGTTAGCCGCTTTCAGTTCCTCCTGGTAACGATGAAATACGGCGGCTGCTAGACTGGATTCCCCAGCCGGTTCTTTAATTCGCCAATGCTCGTTCTTCGCCCGGCTTATTAAATTTTTCGCCAGGTTCGGATCTAATTTCTCGTTCGTAGCCGAGATGCGAGCAATAATTTTGCGAATCAATGCAAGCTGATCCGCTTCATCGTAGATGGTGAAATTCGATTTGTAACCGAAGCGCTCAATTTCCTGGCGCAGGATACGGACACAGAGGGCATGGAACGTACAGAGGGTCAGCTTTTTAGCGTCAGGTTTATCGACCAGTTGGCTGACCCTGGCCCGCATCTCGTTCGCGGCCTTGTTAGTAAACGTGACCGCCAATATGCTCGCAGCCGATGCTCCTTGATGCAGCAGGTAGGCAATACGCATCGTGATCACTCGCGTCTTACCGGTGCCCGCCCCAGCTAAGACGAGCAACGGTCCCTCCGTGCACTTAACCGCTGTTTGCTGCTCCGGATTAAGATCAAAAAGGCGAGCCATGAGCAAGGAAGGCGAACCACGGATGAACGCGGATAGACACGGATTGAAGAAAAATTAGACCGCGAATGCACGCGAATTGACGCGAATAAAGTGGGAAATGCGTTATCAAGGGCAGGTGAAGGCGAAGGGGAGGAACGACTACGATACGAAGGCACGGCCCACGTTCATCCGTGGTTTCCCCCGTTGATTCGCGGTCAGTTTTCGCGTTTATCCGCGGTCTTGATCAGGGCTTCGTGGAAGACTTCGTCGACGGTGCCGACCGGGAGAAATTCCAAGCGTTGCTTTGCTTCGGCTGGAACTTCTTCGAGGTCTTTCTCGTTGGCCTTTGGGAAAAGCACGAGGTTCACGTCGGCGCGTAACGCGGCCAAGCTTTTTTCTTTGAGGCCGCCAATCGGCAGAACGGTGCCGCGAAGTGTGATCTCACCGGTCATAGCCACATCGTTGCGGACTGGGAAACCACTGAAGAGACTGGCGATAGCTGTGGCAATCGCTACGCCGGCACTGGGGCCGTCCTTTGGTATCGCGCCGCTAGGGACATGAATGTGGACGTCGCTTTCGGAAAAAGCTTCGGGAGGGATTCCTAGCGATTTAGCGCGGCTTCGTACGAGACTGTAGGCAGCTTGCATGGATTCCCGCATGACGTCGCCTACCTGGCCGGTGAGCAGAAGACTGCCTTTTCCCGGGTAACGGGTGGCTTCGATAAACAGGATGTCGCCGCCCGTAGGGGTGTAAGCGAGTCCGGTAACCACGCCGACGAGGTTTTCCGGTAATTTCTGTTCCCGAACACTGCGGGCAGCATTTCCTAAGACACCGCGAACGTAGCTGGCTGAAGCCTCTAGTCCGGCGGCTTGAACGCCTTTGGCGATCTCCGCGGCAACACTGCGGCAGACCGCAGCAATCCGGCGTTCGAGATCGCGAACGCCCGCCTCATAGGTGTACTCCTGAATTATGGTTAAAATCGATTCGTCCGAAAACCGGAACTGATCCGGTTTGAGCCCATTCTCGGTTAGCTGCCGGGGAACGAGATATTGCTGAGCGATTCGCAGCTTCTCGGATTCGGTGTAGCCTGGGATCGCGATCATCTCCATGCGGTCTCGCAATGGAGCGGGGATACCTTCAACGTAGTTTGCGGTACCGATAAATATGACCTGGCTAAGGTCGAACGGCACATCGAGATATCTATCGACAAATGCGTTATTCTGCCGCGGATCGAGAACTTCGAGTAACGCGCTTGCCGGGTCGCCTCGAATATCAGCGCCTACCTTATCGAGCTCGTCCAACATCAATACCGGGTTTCGGGTGCCCAGCCGTCGAATCTCCTGAATGATACGTCCGGTCATAGCTCCAATGTAGGTGCGGCGATGACCACGGATCTCTGCTTCGTCCCGGATACCCCCTAGCGAAATCCTGGAGAACTTGCGACCCAGTGCATCGGCGATCGATTGGCCGAGACTGGTTTTACCCACGCCGGGCGGCCCGATGAAACAGAGGATCGGGCTGCGACCTTCTGGGTTCAATTGCCGCACGGCCAGGAATTCGACGATCCGGCGTTTTACCTTTTCCAAACCGAAATGATCCCGGTCCAGGATTTCTTGGGCTTTAGCTAAATCGTTATGGTCTTCGGTGTGCTTCGACCAGGGAAGGTCCGCCAGCATCTCCACGTAGGAAAGAATCACCGAACTCTCCGGGCTGGCGCTCGGGATATGGGTTAATCTCTTCAGCTCTTTCTCAGCTACATCCATTACTGGCGGCGGTGCGCCGGCATCTTTCAGTCTCTGCCTGAGCTGGGCGACTTGCTCTTCGTCACTAGGTTCTTCTTCACCAAGCTCGCGTTGAATAGCCCTAAGTTGTTCTCGGAGGTAGGCCCGGCGTTGAGTATCACTAAAATGGCCTTCGACATCCTGACGAAGCTTTTGTTGAAGCTCGGCGATTTCGATCTGGCGCTGGAGCGCTTCTTGAACCAGTCGCATCCGTCGTAGGAGGTCCAACTCCTCCAGGATCTGTTGCTTTAGAGCCATTTCGATCCCGAGGTTGCCGGAAAGTAAGTCAGTCAGCTGTTCCGGGTTAGTAACGTTGATCAGGACCATTCGAGCTTGCTCCGGGATTTCCGGTGATAAATCCAAAAGACGGCCGGCTGCCTGCTTCAGGTTGTTGAATGAAGCCTCCAGCTCTTTGTTTTGCGGTTCCGGAATAACGGTGGCTAAAGTGGTCACACGCGCCCGAAAGTAGGGCTCTGATTGCTGGAACTGCAGGATGCGTACGCGTTGCTGTGCCTGGACGAACAACACAGCGGAACCGTCCTCGTGCCGGATCAGTTTCAGCACCTGTGCCATTACTCCCACTGAATAAAGGTCTTCGGCGGCCGGTTTTTCTTTAGTTTCGTCCCGCTGAGCTACCAACGCGATTTGCTTACTCTCCGGCAGCTCGCTATCGATGAGTTTCAAGGCTGATGGACGCCCGATGGTGAGCGGAATTACCATACCCGGAAAAATCACGACGCCGCGAAGCGGCAGGACCGCGATCTCGATCTCGGCAGCGGCACTACCGGAACCATCTGAGACGGTAGCATCGGTGGCCGATTCGGGGTTATTGGATTGATCGCCAGTCCTGACGGGCTCTCTCAGCTCGGCGCGATCCTCCGAAGCAGCGGAGACCGAATGATCGAGCTGCTCGTTTGATGAAGTTTGGTCCGGTGGAATCATTTAAATATCAAAAGGTTCGGCATTTGCCTGGACAGTTCGCAACTCCCCGGCTGGCAACGCTTCCGCCTCAGGCAAGCGGCCGGCGAGGGATCTCGATCCATAAAAGTCCATTATCCCATTCGCTCCGAATGCGTTCCAGGTCGACGTCCTCAGGCAACGAGATCGCCCGGGCAAACGGCCCATAATCAATTTCCATAGCTAAAACCCGCACGGCCTTGGTCCGAACCACCTCGGCGGGCGGTTCCGAGCTTGGCTCTGGGGCTAAACGCGATCCGAGAATCCAGAGTTTGCCGTCTTGCGCGGAAAGTTCGACCCTTTGCGGGTCGACCCCGGCGAGGTCGACACAAATCCGAACGCAACCGGAACAGCGGAAGACATTGACCTTAGGTTGCCAGCGCGCTTCGATCGCCTGAAACCCCGAGAAATGTACCCGGGTCATTTCATAGGCGACCTGTCCTAATTTGCCTTGCAGCTGAAGCAAACGAAAAGCGCGAAAACGTCGATTCACAGATAATCATGAGCCAACCTTCGCCAAACCGCAAACCCGACCGTGGATGGACGCGAAAAAAACTGAACGCGGACGA
>JAFAVN010000027.1 GCA_019242435.1 Verrucomicrobiota bacterium
AGGGTCTTCTTCCAGGAATCTCTCCGGCAGCAGAGGTGGCGGCGGTATGGTCTCTTCTCGAGGAACGGCCGCGGGCAACCGGTCTTCAGGTCAAAGGTTGGGCAATAGCACCGCTCAGTTACCCTCATCCTCGCGCGTCAATCGCGGCGGAACCAATCGGCCTTCTGGCGGTAGCATCAGCCAGCGGCCTTCGACCAAGCCCGGTACAGGCGGGACCAAGCCCGGTACAGGCGGGGGCCAAGGCCTCGCCAATAGACAGGGCGTCGCGAACCGTCCAAGCAACAGAGACGTGGGAAATTTCTTGAACCTTGATACCGGTGCGGGCGGTGGACGGGTAGGTGGCGGCAACCTGGCGGGAGGACAGCGACCAACGCAGTTACCGTCAAATACACGGGGTCAAGGACTCGCTGACCGAGGGCAGGGACCCGGTAATCGCGGCCAAGGATTAGGTGATCGTGGCCAGGGTTTGGGTAATCGTCAAGGCATTGGCAACGGCCAAGGGTTAGGCAATCGGCAAGGGATAGGTAATGGCCAAGGCCTCGGCAATCGTCAGGGCCTCGCTTCCGGTATCGCAGCCGGTATCGGGACGGGCGCTGGTTTAGCTCTGGGTCAAGGTGCGCTGGGCCAAAACCGGGCGCTCGGCGAAAATCGCTCGAACTGGAGCGAATGGAGTCAAAATCGAGGGCAGAACTGGCAGCAGGCGGTCAGTAACCGTCAGGATTTCTGGAACAACTGGTCCGGCCAGCGTCAGGACCGACTCAACAACTTCAGCCAGAATCAGGATCAACGCTGGGACAACATAAACAACGCGCGTGAAGATCGCCAGGCATGGCGGGATACCGCACGCGACGACTGGCAGAACTACCGGAACGACATGTGGGATTACCGTTATGATCGTGCGGACCAGATCTGGGACAATGTACAAGATCATTATGATGATCTCTTTGACGATCGCTGGTGGGGCGGCTGGTATCCAGGGTACGTCGCTGCTGCTGCCATAACTAATCCCTGGTGGTGGTGGACGCCGGCAACACCGAGTTATGTGACCGACTATACCGGAGTCAGTGACCCCTATTACTATGATTACGGCGTCAACACGGTGTATCAGGGAAATACGGTCTATGTTGATGGGAAACCCGCCGGCTCTACCCAGGAACAGACTGAAAAAGCGACGGCTCTGGCCCATAAGGTTGAAGAAGTGCCCCCACCCATGCCTGCTAAAGAGAAAGGATCCGAAGAATGGCTTCCGCTCGGCGTTTGGGCGCTCACTCAGGAAGAAAAGGGAGACGCGGTGATGTTCTTCCAGATCTCCATTAACAAGGATGGCATCGTCAGCGGCGCCTATAAGAACACCCTGACCGGACAAGCTGAACCGGTTATCGGTGCGCTTGATCGGGAGAGCCAGTTAGTGGCGTGCCGCATTGGCAATACTGGTAAGACCGTAATTGAAACCGGCATATTCAACCTGACGAAGGATGCTACGCCAGTGGCAATCCACTTTGATACCAATAATACGCAGACCTGGCTTATGGTGAGGCTGCCTCAGCCGGTGATGCCGGATCAACCTACCAAAGTGGAAGCTATCGATCGCACTCCCCCACCGGTAACACCGTCGAAAACTCAACGCGCTAGTACGAAAACGGACAATAATTCGTAATCGGAGTTCCGTGCGGATCTGCTGAAGCGCATTATTAAAAGCTAAGAAAACGAATGAAACTCAGGAACTTCGCCTTATTCACCTCGCTTATATTGGCGATGATAGGACTTGTGTCGGCTAGCTTGGCTTCTGATTACACCGATTGGGTCGCGAAGGGTTATCGCTGGTCGTTAGTCAATGGCCCCTACGCCTATACCAGCGAGGCAGATGCGAAAAAAGAGCTTTCGCGTCCCACCAAAAAGCCGATTTCGGAAAAAATTCATAAAGCGTATTATTTGAGGCCCGGTAAAGTCGTCTTCGTTGTCGGAGCCGATGATACTGCAGGGCTTTCCAAAATTCGTATCGGAGGTGTAGTGTCAGATCTCTGGACGGCAACAAAGAACTTGA
The DNA here is from genome assembly GCA_019242435.1 of Verrucomicrobiota bacterium. Taxonomy (GTDB): domain Bacteria; phylum Verrucomicrobiota; class Verrucomicrobiia; order Chthoniobacterales; family JAFAMB01; genus JAFAVN01. Next base: position 2,045 of record JAFAVN010000027.1, read on the forward strand.
GTACTCGCCCAGTTAAGAACGCCGTCGGGAAGATTGAAATGCCGAATATGGAAGGCGCTGTCCCGATCCTCACGGCTACGCCGACACCCGCTTCGCGATTACATTAACAATCGGGACACAGTTTGGCGTGTTTGCGACCGATCCATTAGAAACCGCTATTCGGGGGTTTGTTGACGCGGGAGCCTCAAGTGGTGACTGCACCCGGTGGTAGGCTTAGCACTCGACTCCGGCGTACTGCCTAAGTTCGGACAATCCCCACCTTCGTAGGGACAGTCGCCGCTACCTAAGCCAAGCCACGATCGAGTCGTCCCTCCGGGCCAGAAAAATCTTCATTTTTCAAGCGTCTGCCACGCTTTTATCTATCTCGGCCTCGCTGGTTTCCAGGACCTTTAAACGAATATCGTTTTTCAAGAGTCTGTCTGCACGAATTCGTCTAACTACCTCATCACAAACTTCGGCACATCTCACTGTTTAGCTTCCTTCTGAAATTGCTCAATAATGTCCGCTACCATGGCAGATCGGTCTATGTGACCAAGGCGCCCCTCTGCTCCTTCGAGGCGAAGGAGGTCGCGAACGGAAGCGCGAGCCTCGACCAGCCGTAACTTGATGTTGCGTTTTGTCAGTGCTGTCTCAAGCTCGAACAGCATTCTGACGCCAGCCAAATCGACGGCAGGCGAAGTCGAAAGATCGCAAACCACCAGACGAATCGATTTTCCCTCGACTTCGACCCGATCAAGCACAACCCGGAGCACATGATCGACGTTAAAGTAGACGATCCCAGCCTCGACCCGGAAGATGAGTACTCCGGGAATCCGCTGATTGCTCTGGTGACGAGCCAGATCAGAGAAGCGACTGGTATTAGGAATCCGGCCGAGAAAGGCGACATGCGGATGTGCCACCCGTTGGAGCAGGAGCAGGATCGACACGATTGCTGCTACTACCACACCCTTCAAAATTCCCAACAACAGAACACCAATCAAGGCAATCGTCGCAATGGTAAATTCCAGACGACTTACCCGCCAGAGGTGCGCCATCTCGCGCAAGTTGATTAATCCTCTGATTGCCATGAGCACAACGGCGGCTAAAACCGCTTTTGGCAGGTTTCTCAAGAAACCGGTGAAGAACAGAAGACAGAGCGCAAGTGTGACTGACGCAAACACGAGCGAGAGAGGCGTCTTTGCACCGGCCTTCTCGTTGACTGCCGATTGAGAGAGTCCGCCGGCCACCGGATAACCTTGGCCAAACGCGACCAACAGGTTTGCACTTCCAATGCCCAAGAGTTCCTGGCGGACATCAAGCTTGTACCCGTGTTTAGCTGCGAGGGCGCGCGCGGCAGACACGCTCTCGATATAAGATAGTAACAAGGCCGCGAAAGCGACCGGTAGAATTCCATTTACTTCATGAATTCTTAACAGAGGCAGGCTGAATTTGGGCAAACCTGACGGTAGTTCTCCCACGGTAGTAATGTGTGCTGCCAGGTTAGTGATGGAAATGAAGACAATGGAAATGATCACAACGAACAGAGCGACGGGGCGACTCGGTAAGAATCTCTCGCCCAGCCATAAAAGAACGAGGCTAGCCAGACCGATGACAACCACGATCGGCTGCATCTGGAGAAACTGCCCGGCGATTTTAGCTACTCGTTCAACGAAGTTGTGCCCGCCACCAGGAATACCGAGCAGAGCCGGAATTTGTGTCACCGCGATGCTGAGTGCGGCCCCGGCTTTGAACCCGAGGAGTACAGTCTCGCTAATGAACGTCGTCAAGGTGCTGAGTCGCAAAACCCAAGCGGCAGCGCACATCGCCGCCACGACGAAAGCCGCAAGCGTCGCGATCTGACCGTAACGCACCGGATCGCCCATTGCCAGAGGGGCGACGGACACTCCAATCATGAGTGAAATCGCGGAAGTCGGCCCGATCGCCAGATGGCGGGATGATCCGAACAAGGCATAACCCAAGCCACCCAGCAGATACCCATACACTCCTATCTGCGGTGGTAAACCCGCAAGGGTGGCATAAGCGAGGGCTACCGGCACCGCATAGGCCGCGAGGGTTATGCCCGCAAACAGGTCATCCTTCAGCCAGCCGGCCTGATATGCAGGGACCCATTCCGCGGGCGGAAACACCGTTTTCCAGCGATTTATCTTCGGCTTGCTGGAAACCGCGTCGTTTGTTGAATCTATTTCCAATTAAACTTCAGTGGCCGTTTTCCCTAACAGCGCTTTCTCTGCGATTGCCAGTTCTTTCCGCTGAGCCTCGCTCACCTCCGGGTAAGCCAGATCCAACGATGCGAGCGCTTCAATGACTGCCGCCGCCACGACTACCCGCGTAAACCATTTATTGTCGGCCGGAACAACATACCACGGCGCATACTCAGTGGCGGTGTTACGGATCATGTCTTCGTACGCTTCCATATAATCTTTCCAAAAACCGCGTTCTCGAGAATCAGCCGACGAGAATTTCCAGTTTTTAGCTGGATTATGGATCCGGTCCAGAAACCGCTTCTTCTGTTCGCGGCCAGATACGTGGAGGAAAAATTTTCGGATGACGACTCCATTGCGCGAAAGATAGCGTTCAACGTTGCGAATATCCTCGAAGCGCTCATCCCAGACATTCTTATTGACAAGCTGCGGAGGGATTTTTTGCTTGGCCAACAACTCGGAATGAACGCGAACAACCAGGGTTTCTTCGTAGTAGCTCCGGTTGAAAATTCCAATCCGGCCGCGCTCTGGTAAGCATTTAAGACATCGCCAGAGATAATCGTGTTTCAGATCCTGCGCCGACGGGCTCTTAAATGAGAAGACCTGGCATCCCTGAGGATTAACACCGGACATGACGTGCTTAATGGCGCCATCCTTTCCCGCTGCATCCAGTGCCTGGAAAATTAGCAGGATCGACCACTGGTCCTGCGCGTAGAGGACATCCTGTAATTCCGCCAGTGTCTCAACCCCTTCTGCGAGCAACTCTTTTGCTCGTGGCTTGTCGTCCGAGGTGACCGGACCCGTATCGTCAGGGTCAATATCCTTCAGCCGGAATTTCTTACCCTCTGTGACGCAGTAGGGTTTGATGAACTTCTGAGCTCTTTCGATGATTTCTTTTCTTTTCATTTTGCGGTAGCACCTAGACACGTGCTCTCCGAGCCTGGTGAATAGAAACAACAGGCCGACGGAAGTTAGATCCTTTGTTTAACCAAGCAGGTCACTAAGGCATCGCTATGGGACCAAAGTGCAATAATAATCGGCCGTTTTTCGAAGCGCAACCGCGCCCGCAACGCGTACCGGACGGCACCATTGAGTCGGGTCCGACTTTCCTGTGGGGTCGAGCGACTTACCGGCACTCGCGACTAAACACAGACAATGAGTTTGCTCGGGCATTGCGCTCTCAAATAGCATTCAGCGCAGATATCGGCTGGTCTGAGCAACCAGACACGAACCAAAGCAACATTGAATTCTTTCCCGATCCCTTCTACGATCATCTGGATGACCGTCTCAAGATGCTGCTCTTGAGCAACCGCCAGAGCGACATCGCGTCTCGCGAGATATTTGGCTAGCTGTCATAATCACGACGTTCGTGGGTATGGTAGCCGGGATTACTTTGTTTTTCCTGAGTTATCAGTCGCGCGCTTCGCTAATAGCGAATAGCAAATAGGCGTGTTGACGGCTGCACGCCCACACGCCGAAACGCCGGCAGCGCTCGAGTCGGCCTCGCAAGCGAGGCACGCTCCAAGGTTAGGCGTGTTCTGACGTGGAGAGGGGCCAAGATTGCGAAGCATGGCGAGCGCCGGTACGGAATCGTGACCGTCGGATGAGAGGTGGTGCCATCACCCCAATGTCCGGCAAACTGGATCTGGTGGTGACAGTTCACAATCTCGGCGAGCGCCTTGGAGTAGGTCTCCTCGCGAATGTGCTGGTGGCGATCCGGCTGAGCACGGAGGCCGATATCGGGTCAAATAAT
>JAFAVN010000030.1 GCA_019242435.1 Verrucomicrobiota bacterium
CCCTGAGTAACACTATCGACCTCGCTCTTTGCGGTGAGAAAGATGACTGGGATGTCCCGGGTGAGGTCGTTCTTTTTCAGCCGGCGACATACCTCAAAACCGTCCATTTGTGGCATCACGACATCGAGCAAGATCAAGTCAGGCAAAGCTCGCTGCGCAATATTCAGAGCAAGATGGCTGTCTCGCGCTGCCAGAACCTCGAAGCCTTGTGGCTCGATAGCATCGCTCAATACTTGGAGATTAACTGGGTTATCGTCGACCAGAAGGATTCTCGTTCTCTGCTCTGCTTTTCGGTGCGTGTCGCTCATTTTAGCCTGCTTTAGTCATCGATCATTAGCCTCGATTGCTAGCTGTCTCTTCGGGATTCGCGTGCAATTCAGACTCTAACTCTGCGATCAAACTAAGAATCGACTCCATTTCATAGGAGTTGATCAACGATCCCAGATAGGCAGCGATCTGTTCACCGTTTCCGCCGATAGCCACCACATCGGGCAGGCATTCCTTTATTCCGGTGACATTGCAGAGCTCTGCCGCTGTTCGCAGCCTGGTTACCAGCTCGGCAGGCAACGCGGCGCCCAGAGGCTTGACCGCTGATCGGGCGAATCGCGGCTGCGCGGAGACGAACTCGACGTGCAGCAAGTTTCTGAGGCATTCGCAAATCCGTTCGACCCGGAAAGGTTTCGCAAAAAAATCGTCAAACCCGGCATCCAGATAACGTTTTTGCTCGTGGTCAAATGCGGATGCGGAGTGCGCGACAAATTTAATCTGACCGCACTCCGCCAGTATGCGTTGCGTCGCTTCAATTCCGTTGATGCCGTCCATCCAGATATCCATGAAAATAATATCCGGCCGGGCGGCGGTCGCGATCGCGATGGCTTGTTCACCGGAGCTGGCAATAAGCACCTCACATCCGAGCACGGAGAGAATCGCTGACAGAACGTCCCGGTTATATTTGATATCGTCGACTACCAAGGCCTTGACGTCTTGCCCCGGCGCCAAGCGCAGCAGATCCTGCTGGAACGCGCTGGTATGAGCGATTCCCGGAGCTGCCGGTAATTTCAGAACGAATGAAAAAACCGATCCGACTCCAGGAGTCGATTCGAGATCTAGTCGGCCTCCCAGCAATGCGATGTAGCGGTGCGAGATGGTTAAGCCCAGACCGGTGCCCCCTTTGCGTGAACCCGCGACGGCCTGTTGGAACGGGAGAAAGATTTCCTGACGATCCCGGTCCGAAATCCCAATCCCCGTATCTGCGATTTTGAATTCGTAGCAGTCCTCGTCTGCCGGGACGACCTCAAGGCGTACCTGGCCGCTTTCCGTGAATTTCACGGCGTTCCCCAAGAGGTTGATCAAGATTTGCCGCAGTTTCCCCTCGTCCCCCTGGACCATGCAGGGTTTCTGACAGCGCATCTCGACCAGAAGCTTTAGTCTTTTTTGTCTGCAACGGTGGCGAAACATGGATTCAAGCCGGGCAATCAGATCGTGCAGATCGAATACGACAGGTTGAAGCTCCATACGGCCGGCCTCGATCTTCGAGAGATCGAGAATCTCATCGATAAGCCCAAAGAGGTGGTTGCCGCTGCTGGCAATCGCTTCCACTGCATCTTGCTGTTTTGGCTGGAGCGCAACGTCGCGTTGCAGAATCTGAGCGTAACCGAGAATGGCATTCAGTGGAGTCCGGATTTCGTGGCTCATGTGGGCAAGGAATTCGGATTTAGCCTTACTGGCTGCTTCGGCTGCTATTTCGGCGCGTTTTCGTTCCGCGATTTCTGCGCGTAATGCTTCGTTGGCCCGGCCGAGATCCAGCGTGCGTTCTCTGACCCGGATCTCCAGTGCCTCATAGAGTTGTTTACGATCGGTAATCTCTTCAACAGTGCCTTCGTAATAAAGAAGCTCCCCCTGGTCGTTGTGGACGCCTCGTGCATTCTCAGAAATCCAGATCACCCTGCCGTCTTTCCGGCGAATCTGTGACTCAAATCCAGACACAGAGCCGTTTGCGTGGACCGCCCGGATGAATTCCGCGCGCCGGGCGGGATCTACATAAAGCTGGCGTCCGATATTACTCAGATCCGTAACCAACTCTTCCGGAGAATCGTAGCCATAGATTCGCGCCAGTGCGGGATTCGCTCTCAGATGATGTCCATCCGGCGAACTTTGGAAAATACCTTCAATCGAGTTTTCGAAGATGCTTCGATAATTTCGCTCAGCCTCACGTAAATTATTTTCGGTTGCTTTACGGACTGCTATTTCATTGGCGAGCTCGGCAGTACGTTCCTTTACCCGGGCTTCGATTTCTGCGGTGTGCCGTTCTCCGCGCGCAATGTAACCGGCGGTCAGTGCGGTGATGATCAGACCGGCGAACAGTGCGGCCCAAGGCTGAACTGGTCGGCGTCGGGAAAAGGAAAAGACGATTTTCCAGCGCAAACCGGCGACATCGACGGGTGCAGTCCCTTCAAGCTTTTCATCTTGGAAAAGGAGATTGTGGCCGCCTGCACCAGCCTGGCTCGGCATCGTGAAGATTACCTGGTGTCCCGCCAGATCGTAGATTGAGATCCCCGAATACCGCGAGGATAACTCACCCAGTGAAGCATGAACCAGGTCGGCCATCCGGAACACTGCTGATACGAATCCTGCAAGGTTAGCGCGCCGCTGTTCGGTCGTACTGCTTGGCCCGCGGAAGACCGGAAGCACGACCACGAAGCCCAGTTGATCAGCTGGTTCTTGCACCAGTCGCAGCGGTTTAGTAGCCGATGGAACACCGGAGTCGCGTGCTCGATTTAACGCGAGCCGGCGTTCAACGTTCGCCGCCAAATCGAAACCGAGCGCAGCCCGATTCCGCTCCAGCGGCTCCAGATAATAGATCGGCACATAACTGTCACGAGGTGCCGCTGAGATCAGTTCACCTTTTGAGGTCAACTCAGTGATCGTGAAGCTCTCCATTCC
>JAFAVN010000269.1 GCA_019242435.1 Verrucomicrobiota bacterium
GCACTGATCAGATCGGCCTTGACTTGGCCCAGGCCGGCTTGAGCGACGTTCCTTTGAGCTTCCGCCTGGGTCAACTTGCTTCCAGCTGATGCCAGAGCTGCGTTTGCGCTGGCCAGGCTTACCTCAAAGTCCCGAGGATCCAGTTCAATTAAGAGGTCCCCTCTCTTCACCTGATAATTATCATCAAAGTGCACGCTCTTGACATGTGCAGAAACTTTCGGGCTCACCTGGACTACATGCGCCTCGATGGTGGCGTCGTCGGTCGTTTCGTAACCGCTGCTAACCACAAACCAATAAGAGGCGGCTGCGAGGCCAATCAGCCCAATGGTGCTCAACGCGATCGCCCGTTTGGGCGGCCGCCGTGGCTTCGCCGTATCCGAAGCAACTTTTCTGGCCTCACCGGAAGCGGGGACCATGCTGGACTTTTGCAACACCGGACTGGGTGCGGTTGCCGAGGAAGCGCTCATAGTGCTGGACAAGTTAGGGATTCAGGAACGCCGCGCCTGACGGGTGAGTTCACGAAGGGCGGCCAGAGAAAACCGAGTCACGTGATCCGCGATCTCTTCGATATTCCATTTGCCGGGCGTATAATAATCGGGATTCAGTCGCTCGATAATCGGTTGGTACTGCAGAAAATAGAGGCATTGGCTCATCACACTGGATGCGATGTAACTCAGCTCTTTCCGGCTAAAGCAGCCGCCGGTAAGCTCGCCCAATGTCGGTAACAAAAATTCCTCGCGGAGCGGCCGAAGATTTTTCTCCACAAGCTCATCGAGGGCAGCGGTCGGGTTGGCCATCTCCCGAGCCTTCAACTTCCGCCTCCAATCCGGTCTGGTAGGGTCCAGTAAATATTCCATGAAATGATAAACCAGGCTCCGAAGGCGGGCCTCAGGAGACCCGACGGCTTCGGCCATGGTTTTCTGCATAGCGGCGCTTACCGAGCATGCATCCAGGACCACCCGATTATAAAGCTCGGCTTTATCCCGAAAATGGTAATTTACCGCGGCCACATTAACCCCGGCGCGTTCAGTAATCGCCCGAATGGTGGCACCCTCAAAGCCCTGATCGGCGAACACTTCTCCTGCTGCCTCCAGAATCTTTTCCCGGGTATTTTCCTCAGCTACTGCTGGCGCTGCTCTCGGCTCGCGTGGGGCCATGGAGCACTCTTAAACAATTGTTTTAAAATGTCAAACAATTGTTTTAAATGAATGTATAAAGCCACATCCCATCAGCCAACTCTCTTCGGCTAAGGACGGCCCTCAAGCCGCCTTCTTACTTTTCTCTTTGCCCATGAAAACCCGTGCGAGCAGTTGGCGAAACGCCTGTGGATCCGACACTCTAAACCGGGCTTGGGTTCGGCCGGGACCTACTTTGATCGAGAAGAGATTGGGAATGGGGAGCTCGAACATCGTCTCATCGGTAATATCGTCACCGGCACAACAGACCGCGTCAAATGTCCCATCCTGCTCGACCACCCTTTTCACCACCGCCCCTTTGTTATTTTCGAGAGCACTCACTTCCACCATCTTCTTTCCATGAATTACCTTGATAGGGTGATTAGCCGTTAGTGCAGCCAACTCCTGAGTCAGGCGGTTCGCCTTCCAAGCACCGAATTCCTCTTCTGCTTTCCGGTAGTGCCAAACGATTGAGGAATGTTTATCCTCGATAGAACTACCCGGCGTCGATTGCTGGTAGTTACGAAGGATAGGCAATAATTTCTCTTTCCAACTATAGTTAAGATTTTTGTCCAATCGTTCCCATTCTTTGCTGCCGGGCAAGCGCCAAGCGGCTCCGTGTTCGGCTACTAACCGGATCGGCTGGTTTCCCAGAAACCCTTCCAGGTCGGATTGGGAACGGCCGCTAAGGACTGTCACTTCCAAATTTGGCTTTTGTCCGAGACAATCTAAGAGAGAGATGACGGCGTCGGTTGGGATGGCAGCACCAGGTTCCCGCTCGATCTCCCGCAACGTCCCATCGTAATCCAAAAAAAGAGCGACCCTTTTGCCAGTCGCCGCCAGTGATGCGAGTCGCTGCTCAAGTTCCTGAATACTCTCTGCGCCTGTACGCGGCTTGTCTACGGCAATAGAACCGAGATCCTTGATGAACGTGCGAGCCCAATGGCGGGCATCATACCGAAACACATGGTCTCGCATCGGCAATGCCCGGCTCCGTCGTTCGGCTATCGGCATCTCTAGCGCCTGCTCGATAGCGTCAGCTACAGCAGCAGAATCGTAAGGATTCACCATGATCGCATTAAAAAGCTCCTCTGCGGCGCCCGCGAACTCGCTGAGAATCAAGAGCCCGGCATTCTCTTGCTGGCAGCCGACAAACTCCTTGGCCACCAGGTTCATACCGTCTACCAGCGGCGTTACCACTGCAATATCCGCAGTAGCGTAAAGCGCGCAGAGATCAACAAAAGGAATCGAGCCATGGATGAAATGAATTGGGCTTCCTAGCAGAGTTCCGTATTTCCCGTTCAGTTGGCCGACCCGAGATTCGACCTCCGAGACCAGGTGTTTGTATTCTTCGATGCCTTCCCGGGAAGGTACGCTTACAAAGATGAATCGGGCCTCATCGGTCTGTCCCCGTTTCGACAGGAAAATGTCGATTGCTTCCAGCCGATGAAGAATCCCCTTCGTGTAATCCATGCGTTCAACTGACACGATCAGGCGTTTCCCCTCGTGAGCATGCCGAAATTGTTGCCGACGCTGGCGGAATGCCTGAGATTCCAGAGTCTCTTGAAACTTGAGGGCATTAATTCCGATAGGATACACTCCCAATGCCGCCGTATGGTCTTCGGTAGCGATATGGGTTAATTCGGTCTCGAGTCGCAAAATTCGCCGGACCGAGCCGCAGAAGTGTCTGAGATAACCGAACGCATGAAACCCGATCAGGTTTGCGCCCAGAATCCCGGCGGCTAGTTCCCGGCGGCGGGGATGGCATCGAAAAATCTCATGTGCTGGAAACGGCGTGTGCAGGAAAAACCCGATTTTAAACTTGGGAGCTGCTGCTCTCAAGATGGCAGGAACAAGCATAAGGTGATAATCATGCACCCAGACCAGATCGCCCGGATTAGCAATCTCCAAGACCTTCTTGGCAAATAATTCGTTAACCTGCTGATACTGTTCCCACCAAGCGGGTTCGTATCGCAAAAAATTCGGAAGATAGTGCAACAAAGGCCAAAGGCTGGAGTTAGAAAATCCTTCGTAGAACCCCGCTACTTCTTCCTCGCTCAAAAACACTGGCAGAGAGCCATATTCACCGGATAATTTCTGAGCAACCGTCCTCTGGCTTTCTTCATCGAACGCAGCGCCGGGCCACCCAATCCATTTGGCCGCAAATTGTTCTTTCGGTAATCCTTCCAACGCAGCAACCAAGCCCCCGGACGACCGCGTTATCTGCCCGTCTTTGACCGTGACCGGCAAGCGATTGGAGACGTTAATGAGAGTAGTAGCCATCGCAGTCAGTAGGTTCGTTTTTGGCCGCACAAACGGCTGTAAAGAGGAACTGGAGGAACGCTCGGAAATGCTCAGGCGGCTGTGCTTATCCAGCGTGTAGAGAATAAAAACAGGCGGGTTCCGGGAGATGCCCAGCGCTTTCAATATCGATAACACCGGGCAAAACACCCGGGGCCGCGTCCCTACACTCCAAAGCGGCTCCCCTCCACGCGTCTCCAGTACCCCAGTTACCGAGTATCCCCGAGGTCACGTTTGTAGCCTCCAAAGCGGCTCCCTTGCAGCACGCTGGATCCGCACGACGCCCGCTATTCTTCCGCGTTGACGGGCGTTGTCGGTGTTCCCGCTCCGCTCGTTCCTAATCCCCCGTGGGTGTGATACCCGCGGTTTCGACCATCAGGATAACGGTGCGTTCCGGCGAACGTGTGCGATGCATCGTGCCTTTGGGGACGACAAACCCTTGCCGAGGCGCAAGCTCAACTATGCGACCTTCCAAATCAATGATCAGCCAGCCTTCTACAACGTAGAAAAACTCATCCTCGTTCTGGTGCTTATGCCAGTGATACTCACCTTCAATGACTCCAACCCGAACGACGGACGTATTCACCTGGCAAAGGGTCTGATTGAACCATGGTTTGCTGCCGTCAGTGAGCACTTTCTCATCAATAATCTCCAGCGGTCCATGTAAGAGATTCAGCCGCGTATCATAGGGGAAATCCTTAGGGTTGCTCATCAGAGCAAAGTTTAGTCCGGCCAAATCGTTCTGGCAAAACCGGCTGTGCCAGTACCGGCGGGTACAAAGATAGGTTGCTATTTTTCTCTCTGCCGTCGTCGTCCTCACCCTCAAGCATTTGCGGCTCAGAAGCTGCAAACATGATTACGCGATCGATTCAAGACGGTTCAGCACACATGGACCAGGCGCTTTCGAGGACGATGACGACAAACGAAGGACGCGGGCGATTTGGCGCCGTTTCAAATTTACCAAGGCAGGCACTCGCCTAAAGTCCAAATCCTCCAGCGATCGGCAATGCCACTCCCGTTACGAAAGCGGACTCAGGCGAGCAAAGATAAAGAACCGCGGCGGCAACCTCTTCCGGCCGGCCAAATCGGCCGACCGGGTGGCGCTGCAACAGCCAATCGCGACTTTGATCGTCGCTCCGAAGTCTTTTGGTCATATCGGTTTCGATTATAGCGGCACAAACCGCGTTCACCCGAATTCCCTTGGCGGCGAACTCAAGCGCCGCTGACTGTGTCAAACTGATTACCGCAGCCTTGCTCGCACTGTAAATGGGAGAACCTGGATTTGGTCTCAGGCCAAGGACGGATGCATTGTTTACGATGGCGCCACCACCCGTTTCTAAAATCGCAGGAATTTCATGTTTCAGGCTAAAAAAAACAGATCGGGCATTTATTCCCATAATGCGGTCAAAAACCTCACCCGTGCTATTGATACCGGCACTTCCTTCGCCGCCAATCCCGGCGTTGTTAAACGCGAAATCGAGCCGCCCAAAATGCTTGACGGCTCCGGCTACCAGGTTGGCGATTTCTTTCTCAAACTGAACGTCAGTGTGTACAAACAATCCTTTGCCGCCGGCCTGCTCTATCAGGCGGACCGATTCTTCCCCTTCATGCTCGCGACGGCCGGCCACCACTACGCTGGCACCGTGCTCAGCAAAGGCGAGTGCTGTCGCTCGACCGATCCCCGAAGTTCCACCGGTTATAAGAACGACTTTGCCTGCAAATAGCGGCTCCATATCGTTCACTAGGAACATCGGAGCGCCGTCAACGCAACATCAAAACCTCATTTCATTTCGCCGAATTCCCAGAAAAAAATCGAGGAGGCGCGACCCTCCTCTCCGATTCGCCTTGCTCCTGGTGCCTGTTCGGTCATCTTCATTTTCAGTTGGGGCACGACAGCCTGCTGATCAGGCAGGGAAGCTCGGACGCAAGCAATCAGAACAAGGCAAACAAATGAAATATCGGCCGTTAGGAAAATCCGGGATTGAAGCTTCGGTAGTGGGTTTTGGCGCCTGGGCCATCGGCGGCTGGATGTGGGGTGGCACCAAAAAGAACGATCCGGAAGGGGCCATTCACGCAGCGGTCGATCACGGAATCAATTTAATCGATACCGCTCCTATGTACGGCTATGGCCGATCGGAAGAATTGGTTGGGCAGGCCATTAGAGGCATGCGCGACCAGGTCGTGCTCGCCAGCAAATGCGGCTTGGTCTGGTACGAAAAGGAAGGCGACAAAATCTTTGATGCCAACGAGGAAGGACGGGCAGAAAGCGAAGATGACAAGAAGTACGAGGTTTACATTAATCTGAAGCCGGCCATGATCCGCTACGAAATCGACGAAAGTCTTCGCCGCCTGAAGACAGACCGGATTGACCTTTATCAAACTCACCGACAGGATTCGACGACCAGAACCGAGGATGTAATGGCTGAACTGATGCTGTTAAAACAGGAGGGTAAGATCCGAGCCATCGGCTGTTCCAACGCCACCGTCGAGCACATGGAACGGTATAGGTCTGCCGGTCAACTCGATACCGACCAGGAACAATATTCGATGCTGCAGCGCCAACACGAAGCGCATAACCTCTCGTTTTGCCGGGAAAACGATATCGCGTTTCTGGCTTACTCACCCTTGGCTCTGGGAATTCTCACCGGCAAGATCGGACCGAAGCACGAATTCGGGCGAGGCGACTTGCGCTGGAACAATCCTTGGTATCAAAAAGAACAGCAGCCGCAGGTGGACGCGCTTTTGGAAGTGGTCCGCTCGGTTGCTGAAGGAAAAGGTGTTACCATTGCTCAGACGGTGATCGCCTGGACATTGGAACAGCCGGGATGTTCTCATGCGTTAGTGGGCGCTCGCAGTCCGGAGCAAGCGTTGGCGAACGCAAAAGCCGGCGATGTCCAGCTAAGCGAGGAAGAAATCCGAACCATTAGAAAAGCCGTCGATCGGACGAAGCTGGAGAGATAGGGCGGCCGAATAGCGGTCTCCGGCGGTGCAGGTGCGGTAAAGAGCAGCTTCTCCCAGTAGACCCACGGCTCGGCGGCTTCTCAGCACAGCACGCGAAAGATCCGGCCGATTTGCTTCCTTGAGGACCC
>JAFAVN010000101.1 GCA_019242435.1 Verrucomicrobiota bacterium
AAAACGTTGGTACAGGCCCCGTACGGAGAGCGAGTCCCCACTAATCCGGTGGCAAACTGGTCCAGATTTGTCTTTCCGATCAGGATAGCTCCGGCGGCAAGCAACCGTTGCACGACGGGTGCCGTTTCGATTGCCACCTGAGAGAAAGCCGGACAGCCGGCCGTTGTCGGGAGGCCGGCGACATCGAGGTTGTCTTTGACCGCGAAGGGAATTCCAAATAGCGGGGAATTGGCTGGCGGACCTAATTTCTGGGCTGCGCCTAAAGCTTGTTCTTCCGGAACCAAATGGATCCAAACCGGGTTGTTCGCCATCGCTGCAATCCGTTTGTAGGCTTCCCGAATTACCTCCACCGGCCTGGCCGCTCCCGACTTATAGCTTTCCCGAAGAGTCAAGATATCGAACGAAAGCCCCGCTAAGTCTTTCATGCGGAGGAAATTGTTCCGTAAGACCAAAAATGAGTCAATGGGAACGCTGTAAACGAATTACTCGGCAACCCTGCGCGTAAACAATTCGGCCTTTGTGTCCACCTGTCAGCCGTCTATTTAATCGTCACGATCTCCAAATCTCCTTCGCGCCGCAAAATAGTCACGGACACGGCTCCCTCACGCCGGCGCAGTTCCAGATCAACCGAACCATTGCCCACGCGCAAATTCCTAATCCGCACCTGTTGAATCGATTTGGGAAGAGTGGGGTAATAGAAATATACCCTGGATTCACCGCCTCGGATGCTCAGCCCTAGACAAGCCTGCAGAACCAGGAATACCGTGCCCGCTGCCCACGCTTGCAGCGGACAAGCCACCGGGTAGAGCGTTGGACCTCTTCCCTTCCGTCTCGGGAACCCGCAGAAAAGTTCGGGTAGCCGGTGAAAATCCAAGAAGATCGACGCGTCGAGCAGCCCGTTCAGAATCTCGCACGCCAAGTCTTTATACTCGGATTTGGTACAGCCAAAGGCGATCAGCGCATTGTCATGCGGCCACACCGACCCGTTATGATAAGCCATCGGATTATATCGCTTCTCAGTGCTCGGAATCGTGCGGATTCCGAATCCGGAGAAAAAAGCTTTGTCCCGGAATCTTTCCATGATTTTCCTAACGCGTTCTTTGGTAGCGATACCGGTGTAAAGGCAATGACCGGCATTAGAGCTGGCGACTCGGCATTGGTTCTTGTCTTTGTCGAGCGCCAGGACGTACAGCCCCAGCTCTTCGCTCCAAAAGGCGTCCTGAAATCGTTCTCGTAGCGCTTTCGCTTCTTCTACCAACTTTCGAGCTTCCTCCGGGTATCCCAAAGCTGCTGCCACTTCGGAAATCCCGATTTTTGCCGCGTAAACGTAGGCCTGCAGCTCGCAGACGGCGATCGGCGGTTCCGCGAGCGAGCCGTCGGCGTGAAAGACGGAATCCTGAGAATCTTTCCACCCTTGGTGGACCAGACCCTTTCCGGATCGCCGACCATATTCCACAAATCCATCACCATCGCGGTCGCCGAATTTCTCGATCCATTGCAGAGCCAGTTCGATGTTTGGCCAGATAGTTTTAAGGAACTCGAGATCAGCCGTCCGCTCAAAATATGCGGCCGCGAGATAAAGGAACAACGGTGTCGAATCCGCGCTTCCATAGTAACGACCGAAAGGGACTTCTCCGATCTGAGACAGTTCACTCTTGCGAGTCTCGTGAAGAATCTTGCCGGGTTCCGCGTCCTGAACTGGATTATCTTCCGTGGCTTGCGTCAGGGCAAGGTATCTCAATACGCCCTTTGCCAATGCCGGATCGAGCCAGAGACACTCCAGTGCCGTGATCAGGCCGTCCCGGCCAAAAGGAGTCCCGAACCAAGGAACGCCTGCGTACGGATAAGGCCCTTCGGAGGTCTCGGTAATGGTCGTCCTCAGATCAGCCCGGGAGCGGTTCAACCATTCGTTGAATTGTTCGTTAGATGTATGGATCTCAACCGAGTCGATCTCGCTTTCCCGGTGATCGCGGGCAATCGCGGCTTCCGCGTAGGACAGCACAGGTAGTTTGCCTCCAGCATCACATGATACCTGGATCACGAGTTCCTTTTCCACGCCCGGCTGCAGATCTAGTCGAAAACGCATTTCCGAATCGGTGATTCCGGCAGGCTCAAGCGTACTGCTCAGGGTGGTTGTTCGGATGATACCGTCCAGGCCCTGATAGGCAAAAGTCACGCTTCGCTTATGGACCTCGGGTGGTAGGAAAGTCCCTCGATTGCTTCTCCGATACCCTCTGATTTCAAAGATATCAGCAAAATCGGCGGCAAACTGAATCAGCAGTTCAAACGATGCCGGCTCCAGGCCATAGTTGCGTACCCGCATCCGTTCGTAACAAGTGTTCCGGTTAAGGAATTTCGTGCGATAGATGTGAACGGAACCGTACGGCAGCCTACCGCCGTTTGGCAGTTCTAGATGCGGATTCGTCAGGTCAACTGCGAGCACAGCATTGTCCTCGCGCACGGCCGACCCAAGCAACAGTAGCCGCTCTTCCGCCAGGCACAGCAGCAGACTGGATAGATGCCTCGTGTCCCGATAAAAAAGGCCGTGCTTCCCGAAGCCGACGGACTGGAAATCTCCGTGCCGGTCAAACACGGCAAAAAGGTCCCCATGCATCAACGCCCGAGTCTCGCTGTCGGCCAGCGAGGAGCGAGCACGCACATAGAGTTCGTTCCCGACTTTAATGATATCTGCCATCGCGGGTGCAGTCGATTCCATCAGCTATTTATGGGACAGGACACTAACACGTGAAGCATTTCGAAGCGATGAAGTATCCTGATCCCCGATCAATTGCTGCAAACCCGCGCAGCTCTGGCCGCGCGAAAAAGGCGGATAAAAATTCACCGCTGTTTTTTAGAAATCTCCGAAAACAGCGTGCGACATTACACGATTGACATCGAACTAGCTGTCGCGGTATGCCCTTGTTAGGACGCCAATTTCGGAAAAGCGGCTATCGCCATTTCGACAAACCGCGAGCCGGAGTCTAGCATATGAAGAATATTTGCAGACAATTCTGTTGGTCGCTCTTGGACGCTGCGGCCACCGGGAATTCACTCGCCTCAATACGCTCCACCACTTTTCTCGTTGTGATTGGGCTGATGGGGTTTTGTTCTCTCCCCGCTTTTGCGGCAAATCAAGCCAACCCCACCTCTGTAACCAACCCTCCCTCTCCCCCGCCGCCCCCGACAGCACCGATGCCTCC
>JAFAVN010000301.1 GCA_019242435.1 Verrucomicrobiota bacterium
CGATTAGTAAAACTGAGGTAAGGCCTCGTCTTGCAGTGGGATGCGACTAATTAGCTGCTGTGCCGTCACGAAACTCAGCGACCGCTCCGTAGGAGCAGCATCTTTATAGATACAAAAACCAAATGGCGACTAGCTCCTTTAGGAGCGTCATATTTCATCCATTTTGCTGGTCTGGGAATCGTACCCATCATCGTGTGTCTCCGGAGAGACGCTTGCCCGCCCGCCGATATCGATCGATGTCGCTCCTAGCGGAGCTAAATTTCTAGGTTAGGCACATAGCTATAAAGATTTTGCTCCTAGCGGAGCGGGCTTTCGCCCGATCCCTTTTGCGCAAGAACGCGACAGGCGCAGCACGATCCCGAGAGCAATCACTCGATCCAGTCCGATATTCGTAACAGGTTTCTATGTCCCAAGAGTCTGCCATCTCTTTTGATCGCTCCGAGCCGAGTGCGGCGACTGGTTCGGTCGCCATACTGCTGTTGCCAATCGTCGGAGTGGTTTTCGTTGCTTTCCTCGTCATCGGCCTGGCTTTACCCGTGCTCCCGCTTCATGTGCATCAAGGCCTGGGCCTTGGCGCTTTCGTGGTTGGTCTGGTCGCCGGCGCTCAGTTTGGCGCGTCTTTGCTCTCGCGATTCTGGGCAGGTCACTTCGCCGATAGCCGGGGCGCGAAGCGGGCAACGGTTACCGGCCTCCTCGTCGCCACAGTAGCCGGGCTGCTGTACCTCTTTTCCCTTTTTTTCACCGGCCAGCCATTGACATCCGTTGCGATTCTCATCCTCGGACGAGCGGTGCTCGGCGGAGCGGAGAGCTTCATCGTTACCGGAGCATTCACCTGGGGACTGGCGCTGGTTGGTTCAAAAAACACGGGCACCATCATGGCCTGGGTCGGGACGGCGATGTACGCCGCATTCGCGATTGGTGCGCCAGTCGGTACCGGTTTGTATACTGCCTATGGTTTCGCCGGAATTGCATTGGCAACGGTGCTAATCCCATCAGTTACCTTGCTGCTGGTGGCACCTTGTAGCTCACCCCCCTCGCCGCACCATACCCAGCCGGCATTCACGCGGGTCTTCGCAGCCGTCTGCCTCCCGGGTATCGGACTCGCATTCAGCAGCGTCGGTTTCGGTGCCATTACCACATTCATCGTGCTCTTGTTCACACAGCGCGGCTGGGATCAGGCCTGGCTCGCATTTACCGTCGTGAGCGTCACCTTCATTGCTGGGCGCCTGCTCTTTGGCCATCTGCCGGACAGAATCGGGGGCGCGAAGGTCGCATTCCTGTTCGTCTTGATTGAAGCGGTTGGTCAGGCAATGATCTGGCTGGCTCCTAACGCCGAACTGGTGCTGTTAGGAGCGGCTGTCACTGGATTCGGTTACTCTCTCGTTTATCCAGGCTTTGGCGTGGAAGCGGTCCGACACGCGCCACCAGCGAACCGCGGTCTCGCCATGGGAGCCTACACTGCATTTCTGGACCTGGCCTTGGGAATCGCTAACCCTGCGCTTGGCTTGGTCGCGAGTGGAGCGGGTTTGGGCGCCGTTTACCTGGTTAGCACGCTGGTCGTGCTCTGTGCTGCCGCCATTGCTCTCCTACTCCTGGTGCGATTCCCGTTCCACCAAAAACGGGCGCACTGACAGGGCCAAGGATTTAACTTTGCCACCAACCAACTCCAGGAGTCCCGCCGCCAAACGTCGTCCGACTTCTTCGGCTTGATAGTCGACTGTGGTCAGAGTCGGATCTAAAGCCAGACAAAGGTCAGTGTTGTCGTAACCTACTATCGCGACGTCGCCGGGAATTTTGAGCCGATTCGCTCGCAGAACTTTCATTGCGCCGGCAGCCATACGGCATTCAGACGAGTGTCTACGATGATCCGCATATGACGCTGATGTCCGCAGCCCTGGCCGTGGCTCAACGCGACTACCGAGCTGCGGAACGGAATCTGGCCAAAACTATGGCAGTGGTGAGCAACAAACGAAGGAACCCATGGCAGAAAGGCTGAAGTTATAGTTTAGCTTACAAAATGAACGCTGCTTGGATTGGTGCTTTTTCTGCCGTGATGGGTTCCCTGGTTGGAGGGCTCACCTCTTTCCTCACGACCTACACCAACCAGCGGGCTCAATATCGGCGAGACCTTTTGAGCAGACAGTTTGCCCAACGCGAGAACCTCTATTCCGAATTCATCAATGAAGCAGCCCGCCTTCAAATCGATGCATTGGAGCAGGAGTCCGTCAAACCAAGTACGCTGGTGACAATTTACGCCCTGGGAAACCGGATCCGGCTAAACTCCTCTGACGAAGTTGTCCGGGCGGCGGAAAATACAGTCCGGGAGATCATCGAATCTTATCGAAGCCCGAAAATGACGGCCGACGACATTCGCGGCCAGGCCTATTTGGACATCAGAG
This sequence comes from Verrucomicrobiota bacterium, assembly GCA_019242435.1. Classification (GTDB taxonomy): domain Bacteria; phylum Verrucomicrobiota; class Verrucomicrobiia; order Chthoniobacterales; family JAFAMB01; genus JAFAVN01. The sequence goes on from JAFAVN010000301.1 coordinate 2,400, forward strand.
ATCCGGTAAAGGATTTCGGTGAAGCATGTCGAAAGGAGCTTACAAGGCTTTATCGCGAAGTTTCTTAAAAGCGAGGCGCCCGTTTGTTTCTACCTCTTTGGCAGCAACCGCAATCTTGAGCGCTACACGCTTGCAGAGCCCGTCCAAGCGTTGGGCAATAAGCGAAAAATGGGCGTTGAGTGAATGCCTTCGGGGCATTAAGCGGACGACATGATGGATCTCACTCAAGTCATCGGCTTCGTGGCAGGATTCGGCACAACCTTCGCCGCGTTGCCCGACCTCATTGCAATGTTGAAGCGGCGCTCCAGCGTCGGTATGAATCCCAGGATGGCAGCGATCACGGGCACGTTTCAGATCCTCTGGGTGATTTACGGCACATTAATCGGCTCCAGGAACATCATTATGTGGAATGTGATCGCGATCGTGACCAACTATCTCACCGTTGCGGCATATTTACATTTCCGCCGCCGGTTTCAATGACTGATCCGGAGACGCAGGGTTGTTCGGCGCGAAGGACGAATCGGAGCTTGCTCTCATGCAGACGTCTATCCGAGATTGCGGATATTCTAACAAAGCCGCGTAAAACGCCACGGAAATTGTCGCTAGCGCAGTGGGAACAACCACGGCACCAGCAAAACGCTGATGAGCAATACCAGCAGCGTGAACGGAACCCCAACTTTGATAAAGTCACTAAAGCGGTATTGACCTGGTCCTAACACCAGCGTGTTCACTGGTGAAGAGATGGGGGTCATGAAGGCGGCTGAGGACGCCAATGCTACTATCATGGCAAAGGGATAGGGAGACGCATTTAAATGATGCGCAACAGTCAGAGCAACCGGGACCATCAGGACGGCGGTCGCGGTATTTGAAATAAAGAGGCCGACCAGTGCGGTCAGGCCGAATAAGACAGCCAATAGCACCCGCGGTTCCCGGTCACCAAAAACACGCATCAAACCTTCGGCTGCTAACTCGATGCCGCCGGTTTTCTGCAAGGCCAAAGCAAAAGGCATCATTCCCACGATTAAAATGAGGACCTGCCAATGGATCGATCGATAAGCGCTCTCCAGATCGAGGCACCGAAAAAGCCCCATCAAGAGGCAGCCAATCAAAGCTGCCAACACATTCGGGACGACGCCGGTGACCATCAGGGCGACAAAGACCAGAAGACTGAAGAGAGCGTAAGGCGCCTGGCTGGCAGCGGGCGCCGCCCGATCTACCTCCGCGGGCAATCGGAGTACCACGAAGTCACGAACCTGTGTCTGCAGCTCTTGAATGGCTTTCCAAGGACCAATAACGAGCAGGATATCGCCCAAGCGGAGTTTTTCGTCTAACAGTCGTTCCGGGGAAGCCTGTGAACCGCGGCGCAGACCAATCACGTTGAGACTGTATCTCTGGCGGAAGTGTAGCTCGCGCGCGCAACGACCGATAAGGCTTGAATCCGGCGGGAGCATCACCTCGCCCATCCCCACTTCCTGGGATTGATCCATGAAGTAGCTACCCTGCAGAGGTAACATCTCCAAACCGAATGTAGAAGTCAGGGCTGGCCAGTCGAGCGCATCTGGAGCGGGGATGTCCACAAACAAAATGTCATCCGCCCTGAGCTCGCTGTGGGCTCCCGGGTTTAGAAATTCGCGACGAAACCCACGTTGCCGTTCGATGGCTATGACATTTGCGCCGTACTTCCGCGGCCGTTCTAACTCCGACAAGGTCTTGCCGACCAGGGGCGATTCGGGTTGGATCCGGAGACGATGTTCGCGTCCGGCCAATTGGTAGTCTCGGATTAAATCTTGAAGGGTGCGGCCCGATTTTCCGGAAGAGCGTTCGTCTTCCCGAACATTTAGCCAGCGGCGGGCGACTAGCATATAACCGATACCTGCCGCGAGAATAACCATTCCGATCGGCGTGAAACTGAAAAGGCTGAGTCCGGCCGATCCACCCCGTTTTAGAGCTGTATCTACGATCAGGTTGGGAGCAGTGGCTACCAGGGTGAGCATTCCACTGATCAGGCCGGCAAAGCTCAGAGGCATCATCAATCGACTTGGGGAAACTTCGATGCGTTCGGCAATCCCGAGTGCTATCGGAATAAAAATTGCCACTACCCCGGTTGAACTCATGACGGAGCCGAGGCCGGCGGTCGCCAGCATCAGCAATGTCAGCAGCCGAGTCTCGTTGCCGCCCGCCTTTTTGACTAACAACTCGCCAAGTTTATAAGCAATCCCTGTACGCACAAGACCTTCCCCCAATACAAACATGGCGGCTATCAGAATCACGTTAGGATCACTAAACCCCGCCAATGTTTCTGACACGCTGATGACCCCACATAAGGGAAGAACCACAATGGCCAAAAGGGCGACCACATCCATCCGTGGCCGGTTCGCCACGAATAATCCGATGCAACCCAGAAGAAGTGCGAGAACCAGGAGTAACTGGGCGTTCATGGTACTTTCAACCCAAAATCCCAGCGATAAAGATCATTTCCCATGATTCTGTCTCGTTGAATCGGCTTCGATCCCAATATCCGAACACATCAAGAATGGCGAGCCCGGAACGCGCCATCAGGCTTTCGATATGGACTCGGGACGGAAATCGCAACGTGCTGCTCGAGGTGAGGGTCACGTCGGGAAATTGGAATTGTTGCTGGAAGGAAATTAATTCCCCAACTTCGCTGGTAATCTCCAAAGTCTCGCGCAGTTGACCATTCGGTAATTCGTACATGACCGGCCCATGCGTCCGCCAAACCTCAGCCCAATTAATGTTCGGATTTCGACTCTCGAATGCGACCTTGCCTCCTGGATTCAAATGTTTCCGCATAACGCCCAAGACGGCTAACGCATCCTCATCGGTCAACAGTATTTGAAAGGTGTGGCCGGTCATCAAGACCAAGTCAAAGCGGTGGTCCGAGTGGTAGCCCCGGGCATGCGATTCGATCCATTCGACTTTCTCCGAGTGAAGTTTACGCGCAGCCATCGCCAGCATGGGAGCCGCTGGATCAACGCCTGTCACCTGGTGACCTCGCTGCGCCAGAGCGCAGCAAAGCGTGCCAGTGCCGCATCCTAGATCGAGCACGCTGCAAGGGCCTGATTCGGTTAGGGTCAGGTAAAATTCAAAGTCTTCCGCCCAGGGGTTATCGAGGTCGTAGACCTCGGCCAACCGATAGTCCCGATAATGCAGATCGTCCGTCAGCATGAGGATAAAGAGGAAGATTTTCTCTTTTTCGGGTACAATATCCGGCAGACTGCCGCACCATCTGCAGGCGGCTGTTGTTGGCAATTCTAACCATCCGCGTGAGAAATCACCATTGATCCGCTACACGCGCATAGAGAGTGTTTAGAAGTCGGGTTTCAACTCGTCAATGCAAAGGATTTCACAATCCGTCGAACTGTCTACTGCCAGCGAGAGCCGACACCTCGCGCCAGATGCCGAACGAGTACTGGCCCAGACAAATGTCCTGGAACCGCTTTAGCATTCGTCGGAGTATTGATGCCGATGGACATAGTCGACGACGACTTAGTACAATTCGAGGCAGATGGGGCCGCGCCCCTGCCGGTCGCCGACCAAGAAGGACAGGCGGAGCACGAAGGCGCGCGGATTTGGTACGCGGCATTCGGCTCCGGTGCGCCCGTGATTCTACTACATGGCGGACTGGGGCATAGCGGCAATTGGGGTTATCAAGTTCCCGCCCTTCTTAACTCCGGCTATCGCGTCGTACTAATTGATAGCCGTGGGCACGGTCGCAGTACTCGCGACGCGCGGCCGTTCAGATATGAGTTAATGGCTTCTGACGTACTCGCGGTGATGGATGCGCTGCATCTGGAAAAAGCTGCGATGGTCGGTTGGAGTGACGGTGCATGCACTTCGCTGGTCCTCGGCCGGCAAACACCGGCGCGGGTGGCCGGCATTTTTTTCTTCGGCTGCAATATGGACCCAAGTGGATTAAAGGAGCTGAAGCCTAGTACCGTCTTGGAACGCTGTTTTGCCCGGCACAGCAAAGATTACGCCCGTCTTTCGGCCACGCCGGAGCAATTCCAGGCGTTTACCGAAGCGGTAGGCCTGATGCAGAAGAGCGAACCTAACTATAGCGCGCGCGACCTGGCCGAAATCAAAGTCCCGGTGACCATCGTGCACAGCGAACACGATGAATTCATCAAGCGGGCACACGCTGAATACCTCGCCGAGAACATTCCAAATGCAGAGTTGGTAGTTCTGACTGGTGTAAGTCATTTTGCTCCGCTACAACGGCCGAAGCAATTTAACGACGCATTGCTTGCGTTCCTCACCGGTAGCCTTCCAGGTTAGTCGAACGCCGCCGATATCGATAGTCCGGCCCTCCTGGGGCCCAAGCTTCTTTACGCCGTTACCGGCAGGAATGGTATGCAAATTCTGAAGTTGATCAGTTTTCATGAAGCTTAACCATAATGCACCGCCATCGGACTGTCTGGGCCGAGGTCTTGCTCAATAGTTTTCGATTCTTGCTACCCAGAAGTTGTTCAGAGGGCCCAAAGCCTTTATCAAACCTTGCTTCCCAAATTGCTGGCT